>NZ_JANNDR010000321.1:0-3441 GCF_031378165.1 Chamaesiphon sp. OTE_75_metabat_556 | reverse complement strand
AGCACTTCGTCGTTATAGACCATGTCCGCACTAATTCTTTGCAAATCGATCTGTTTGGTAACAGTAGATTGAAAGCTATTGTAAATACTCCAAATATTCCAGGCCGACACCCCAGTCAGCAGCAAACTACCAGCGATCGTGGTGGTAATCGTGGCGAGCAAGTTATTCCGTACGAAGCCTTTGAGCTGTGCGATCGGGTTTGTCGATCGACCTGGTTGCACTGGTATGATTGGCTGATTGCTATTCATGGAGGTAGAAGAAGGTAGAGGGTCGAGGGTAGCGGGTAGGAGAATGAGGTGACAGCCTAAAGACTAAAGTCTAAAACCTAGATTCGGGGTTGCCACAAACCGGGTGGAATTAAATCGGGACGCATCATCAGCATCGTTCCATCGGTAGCTGTAGTCGTAAATAAGTCTGGTGGCAAATCGGCGCGGTTACTGGTGCCGATCGCTCGATCGACGACGATGCCGATATTTGCCAGCGATCCGGCAGATTCATTGAGTTTGACTACGACTGCTCGTTCGCGCGCACCAAATTGCTCGATGTTTAACAAGCGAGTGCCAGCAACTAACGGGATGATCGCGCCATTATGATGAATGATGCCCATCAGCACCGAATCGTAAAATGGTAAATCGAGGATCTGCACGCGATCGATTCGCAAAATTTCGGCCACCCACACAGCCGGAAATACCAGGGTGCGGCGGTCGATCGCCGTCGAGATAAATCGATCGGCTAGTAAGGTTTGGGACGCAATTGGTGGAGTTTGAGTAGCAGGCATGAGTTGGGAGTTGGGAGTTGGGAGTTCAATTCGGCTCTGCTCTCTGCGGTCATAGAGCTTGGCAATTAGAAGGAAAATCCCCTCCAATGAGGGGTGCCCGTAGGGCTGCTGCGGGTGACCCGCCCAGTGGGGTAGATCTACGCCGCAGTAGCTTTGGCCGGAATTTTAGCCAATACTTCTTCAACACTTTCACGACTCACTGGTTTAGGCAGATAATCATTAGCACCAGCTCGCTGGATGCCATAATTCATTTCCAATGGAGTTTTTTTGCTAGAACAGAAGATGACATAGAGATCGGCAGTCTTCGGATTCAATCTCACTGCCCGCAGGAATTTATAGCCATCTTGTTCTGGCATCACCACATCTAAAAACACGGCATCGTAGCTCCCATCCTCGATCGTCTGCATCGCATCTTTGGCACCATCACAGCGATCGACTTTGTGTCCGACTGCTTCCAAAACCGCTGTCAAAGCATGTGCATCAACGGAGCTGTCATCAATAATTAAAAAGTGCATATTTACTTACCTAATTTATCTGTAGTTGAGTTGTGGACTTAGTTCTGAGCGTTAGCTGCCGATTCTGGCGTGCCGACGAGATTGATGAGTAATTCCTCAAGTCGGGCTTGAAAATCACTCACGTCGCCTGATGCTAGCGGTTTTGTCAAAAACTCACACCCGCTCCATTGCGCCCGCCAGCGATTGGACAGCTTTTGCTCCCCAGTCAAAATCACTAGCGGAATCGCCGCCAATTGAGGTTGTTTGCGGATTTGTTTGACTAGCTCAAATCCAGAAATTCCCGGCATATTAATATCGATAAAAATTGCGGCGGGATCGACTTCGACGATGGTTGCCAGTGCGGTTTCCGACTCTTGACAACCGACGACTGGATAACCCAAACTCCCCACCCAGTGCTGAAACTGGGACAAAATTATCGGCGAGTCATCAACAACGACAATCGGTGCAGGAGTATCTTTTTTTGGCGGTTGAAAACTAACCAATCCCACCCTGACAAATTTGGCAAACATCTCGGCAATTTCGAGTGTATCTTTGGCCATATCTTCAGCGATCGAATTTAGCGTTTGCTGAGATTGCACGAGATTTTCAATCCGCTGTTGCTGTCCGGCTGGGAGATTAGCTTTCGTTAGTGCCGATCGATTGAGGACAGGAATTAAATGAATCGAGGGCACTTGCTGTTGCAATTTTTCCCATTGCAATTGTCTTTGCTTGGCTTCATCCAGAACGATGATCGGGCTAAATCCCTCGATGGGTAATTGCAGTTCCAAATCTGGAGCAGGAATAAAAGTCGCCTTGCCACTACCCATGAGCACATAGGTATCTAAGTCATTCAAAACTTTCATTTTCAAAGCTTTGATCAGTTGGGCGTCATTGACAATCCCAATTTGCTTCATTTTGGCGAGTAATTGCACTGGCGTCCAAACTTCCTGTTCTGCGGCCACCTTGAGCTGCTCGAACCGCTCGCCCACCAACTCATTGCGAGTATGTAGCGTATAGCGATAGAGGATCTTCATCAAGCTTGGTACTGACAACAAGCGATTGCTAGCATACAAAATTTGGCCTTTGGCAATCGCCAAGTACCAATGGATGACTTGCTCTCGATCTGCCAACCGATCGAATTGATGTTCCCAATATCCAGTTCTGCCATTCTGCAAGTGTTTGAGCAGTTGTTCTGATAATTCTCTTGATTGGAAAGAGAACCGCTCGGTTGTGGCGATAAGTCGATTCATATTTCTAGTATTAACCTGTCCATATGCTTAGATTACCCAGCCAGAATCTAGATGTTACCAATCTCGAAATTTAATCTTCTTTTGTAATTATTTACTCAAAAACTGCACCAAAAAAGATCGGTACAGCTCGTTTATCGGATAACATCAACAATCGAGTGGCAGACATCCATTACCCAATGGAGAAAATCTGAGCCAGAGCAGCCACCATCAAACCAGATTCGGGTTAATCAAGAAACACGATGGCGTTCCGCCTTCATCTTTGGAAGTAGTTGTTTTGCGCCATCCTGTTCTGGCACGTCAGCCGCAACTACTTTTACCATTAATAGTAGTCCGAGTGTACTTACCACCGTGAACCGTTTTCGCCCTTTGGTTTTCTTACCTGCATCATCAGCCAACTGCCTCACTCACCATAACTACAGGAGAGCCATCGATACTTACAACGCTGGGGCTAGGATCTCGATATTTCAAAATAACTGTATCGTCAGAATCGCATCAGATTGAGTTAATAAAAAAGTGTTTTTGTATTTTTATTTGACTACATTTTTTATTTTTAACATTTAGGATCGTCAAGCATCTCACTGCTAATTCGCTATAATACATTAAGTATTATACATTTCTATCTAATGCATTAATCGCAAGACCCAATAATGTAGTAATATGATCTCAATAGATGGGTATACTATATTAGTAGATGCTTGTATTGTATAAAACAAAAGTAATTTGCACAATTATCTATGGTTTTTGCCGATCGAGGATATGATTGTTGACGTAGCTATATTGGCTATAAAATACTATTTTCAATCGAAGAAGCTAGATATCTTGGCGTACTGGCGCAACCGAATCATTCAGATGATTCGTTTAACTTCAAATATATAGACAGCCACTATCAAAAAAATACATGTAGACCGATGACCGCCAC
>NZ_JANNDR010000292.1:0-19662 GCF_031378165.1 Chamaesiphon sp. OTE_75_metabat_556 | reverse complement strand
TCCTGAATCGCTATATGCTGTCAAATCTTTTACTGTGATGTTGGCCATTTGATTGTATTCCTAATAAACTAGTTTTGTTTTTAATGGTAGATTGTTACTTGCATTTAATCCCATGTGTGAATGATAGCTTCTTGGCATCTTGATGTCTACAACTTTACTTGTGCTTGTTGGCAGTTAATAAACACAATTTTAATCCCTTGATAATCTTAAATTGTAGATTGTTCTTGGTTTATTGAATCGAATCTAATTAGATCCACTCTGAATGTGCATGAAACTATCTATCTAAAACTGCGACTGTCGTCTTCTTTTGTGTTTACATTTCGGCGATTATAATAATCTTAATACTTTAAGAGCTTAAAAGACTTTCCAAGCTATATTTTTTCGATCTCCATCACAAAAAACTCACCTTTTACAATTTCCGCAATCGGAATAAAAGGTGAGCAGTTATAATTTGTAAATATTTACAACAATCTTCTATCTGGTATCTACTCGATTTTGATTGTTCAGCTATGCTTGTGGACGGGCTGGAGCACAACTATATATGACAATAATGGGTAGAGTATTGGGACGAAGTTTAACCGGATTATTACCCCCACAACCGCCTTGAATATCGAGTTGACGATCAGACAAATCTAGCATGAAGCTTTCAGTATCGTTAAATAGATCGGCACCGATGATACTATGTTTTGCCAAATTTTCTACTATGATGTTAGCCATTTTGTATTTCCTAATTAACTTGTGTTATTTTCACGATCGAACTAATTTTTATGGTTCGATGCATAATGCGTTAGGGAAGGTTGAAAATAGGTGGAGTAGGCACAGGAATTTTCTCAATCGCGGTCATGGGTGGTGTCGGCAGAAGCTCTTTACCTCCTCCATATAGAGCGAGTTCATGTTCAGACAATTCTTGCATGAAGCTCTCTGAGTCACTAAATAGATCCATTCCAGCGATCTTGTGTCCTGTTAAGTCTTCTAATTTGATATTAGCCATCTTTTATTTCCTAATTAGCTTGTGTTATTTTCTCGATCGATAATTGATGGTTACTAGCAGAAAATCTCAACTAGTTGGCCGTTCACCAGCGTAAGGCAAAAATTACCTGGTTCAAGAGTCGGTATGATATCTAGTGACTTTTTCAAATAAAGTCCCCCTTGCAAGCATAGTTCACCTGCCGATAATTCTCGAACAAAGCTTTCTGTATCATCGACTAAATCTGTACTAGCTGCATTGTCTTCTAACAAATCTTTAACTTTAATCTTAGCCATTTGTTTTCTGATTAACCTAAGTTGTTTGCGATCGAATTAAATTTTTCTAGAGCTGTAATTAGATTATATTCTTTTGATATTATCGACGTCTAGAGCAATCGCTATATCTGTAGATAGATAATTAATCTAATTTTAGTCCTTTTTGAATTTTTTGAGGTTTTACGCCGATCGATCAGCCGAGATAATCCACATTAAATTACTGTCTATCAATCGGGGACAAATGTGATGATAATTGGAGATAAAGGAGTACCCAAACCTCCATGTAAGTTGTTGAGTTCGGATTCAGATAATTCTTGCATGAAGCTCTCTGGATCTTTAAAGAGGTCAGCTCCGACAATAGTGCCGTCTGTGAGGTTCTGTACTTTGATATTAGCCATGCTACTTTACTTCTCCTTAACTTAAGTTAATTTAATTTGAGGTTAGATCGAACTAGAAACAACCAAATCTAGTTCGATTTTAATTAGTTGTGATGGAATAGCAACTTTTAATTAAAAAAATGCCTTAAACATAGTGAATTCGAGACGCATCAACAGTGGGGCGATAAACAGTCCGTTCGTAACCACCACCTTGTAGATCGAGTTCATCGTCAGATAAATCTTGAATAAAACTCTCTAAGTCGTTAAATAGATCGAATCCAGCAATCCTGGATTGTGTTAAGTCTTTAACTTGGATGTTAGCCATGTTGAGGTTCTCCTAGTATATGTTCGGTTTGATGCTAGCCACTTAATTTAGTTCCTATTTGCTCATAGATTATCTCGATCGACAATTAAATCCTAACCCTAAAAAATCTCAACATGGATGATATTGATCGAACCCAAGGGATGATAATTAAGCTAGTTTTAATCCTTTTTAGCTAAATCAGCCAAAGGCAAGATAAATATTTTCAGAATCACTATTGAGATATGGGTGTTGTAAATCAATGCCCACCTTAGAGAACTGTACTAAAATCGCGTTCATTCTTTCAGTACTTGCATCCTTGCCCTCATCGAATGCCGTCAGTAATCCATCCGCCACAATTTGACAGCGATTCATCCCAAAGCTTTCTCGCTCGGAAAACTTCAGATCGGGTTCTTCCGCCAGCCCTAATCCCATCGCTAGTTGCTTGGTAAATAGTGGGATGTGCGGTAAGAAATAAGATTGGTGCTGTGTGTAGACAAGATTTAAAATGCCAGAGACAGTAGCATAATCTCGTTTGTCAAAATACAAAACTCCCGCATCAAACCGTTGATAATCTTGAGGATTATACAAAACCTTAAAACTAAAGATTATTTTTGACTCATTTAACATCTGTGTCAGACTATTCATCACCGCGATCGCGCCATCCGCAGTTAAACTGAAATAAATTCGCACCAATGTATCTGCTGCTTGCTGACGATTGAATCCGAGATCGCCCACCGCCATGTAAAAGCCATTCTGCATCATATTTTTAGGCAGCTTAATCGCAACTACATCGCCTACCGCTGCTTGCTGCTGTGCGGCTGTCAGATGCTGTGCTCGATCGATATACAGCCTTAAGCCACCCTTCTTTACCACCAAGCTGCGATCTTCTGCTGCTTTCAAGATCGTCCAATCTGGATCGAAATAACCCGTTCCATAGTTACTCTCGTGCAACCGTTGGAAAAATGTCATATCGATACCCATCAATGTGCTATTTTCCAGATCTAACTGCCTGGAATGTTCTGGGGCATCCACAGCCAGCGCACTTCGCATCGAACCATTATAGTAAATGCCATAGATAAAGCTGCGTAATTGTAAGCTTAAAAACTTTCGTTTTACCTGTGCTGGCATCTGCTGAAATCTTGCCACCGCCTCTATTGGAATTTCAAAAGGCTGGTAATCGGGATGATGGATCGAGAAATTATCCCGAATTTCTACATTTTGGGCAATATCTTTTAGCACAGTCATTAATTCTAGATGAGTGCTGGGATCGGAATTAGTTGAAAGCGAATTTAGTGCGGGCATAACTTTGTGATTAGAGGGAATTTTATATTACGATCGAGCCGAAATAAGTACTTCTGGTGTGAAATCCAGTGTTCCAAATACCGTCGGCATCGATCGATCGGGATGACATAATAATGATTTAGCTACCTGCAATTGGGCGATACCACTATTCCCCAATGTTTTTTGATACTGAATTCCCGCTTGAATACCCTGAAGCAAACCCAATCCGGCAAACTGGACTACCCGTTGCAAAAAATCGGGTCGATCGATTAAAATTGTCGGAAAACTCTGTAAATATGTCCGGGTTAGAGCCGCAATCGATGGTTGGATGCGATCGAGCGGAGTTATTGCCAAACTCAAAGATTCTTCAATTGACAATGATTTACTGACTACCAAACTACCCAGCCACATCTGTAAATAACTAGCAATTAATGTCCCCAAATCGAAAGCCGGATCGCCCCAAGCAGCACGTTCCCAATCAATAATTCTGACAATTTGACTCTCGGGCTGTTCCCACTGATTGTGAAGCAAAATATTATTGAGCTTGAGATCGTGATGAGTCAAACAACAAGCTCTCATCGCATCGCCTAGTTCTACCAATGCTTGTCCGAGACTATCGTACCGTTGATACAAAGCATAAAACTTCAACCCATCATCGGGCACAATCCCAAAAATTTCCGGCGTCAGATGCTCCAAACTGCGAATTAAAGCTGTGACAATACTAGTTTCGGACTGCTGCCGATCTTTGCCCAATGCCAAACGATAGATCGCGCGATTGTAAGTATCGCGATGAAAGGTGGCTAGCACCGTACCGATTTGTGCGGCAATGCGATCGTCAAAAGTATGTTCTTCTGTATAAAACCTCATTAAATCTTGATAGTCAGTCAGATATCGAAATACTAAAATTGAGTTATCTCGATCGAAATGTAGCAACTCTGAGATCGAAGATTTCCAGTAACTTAGTGCTGGAAAATCTTCAGCTAATTTATGGACTTGAGACTCTGCTAAAAACTCACCTGCTGCTTTGCCCACTTGGTTATGGCGTTCTTGTTTGACTAGTAGCTGCGAGTCTCGATCTATCGATAGCAATAAGTTGAAATTCTTCGCCACAACCGGCTCAATATGATTAATAATGCCATCCGATCGATAGCCCAAGTTTGCTAAATAACCAAAGACGTTAGTTTGATTTAATAAAAAGACCATAATTAACAATGAACTATAATATGTTAGTCTGAACTAGTAGAGTATTCTAAATACTCACCTCAATCCCGATTTAAAAAATGGATCGCATCGTTAGTCCTAAAAGTGCCGACGCTGCTCCCATCCCCCCAAAATAAAGACCAGTTGATAATCCTGTCTGGCGATATGGTAATCGACCCAAGCACCAGGGAATTTGAGTGACAAATAGGACGCTGAGTGCGACTCCGCCTAGTATTACGACTAAAAATGAAACGATCGTCAGATGAGAAATCGAGCTAATCACGATCGCGATCGCGAGTGAGGAAATCCCAACCGTCATCGATCGATTCAGACCCCACTTTTTAACTTTTCTCTCCAAGGGAATTGCCGCGATTGCACAAACAAATAACATTGCTGCTGCAATCTGCTCGGGAGGGATATTGAATAGATATTTGGGCAATTGTTGAGGGCAAACTCTGAGCAAAATATTAGTCACTAGTCCCGATCCAAAACCAACAACAAAATTTTGGAGCCATTGCCTAAATTGAAGATCTAGACTTTGACGTGGTACCTCTGATAATGCAGCGGCTAGAATATTAGTCGCCGGAAGATTTGGCTCTATTTTAACCATCACCTGGGGAAAATTAGACCAGAACAAGAGCGCACCGATCGTTAACATTACTGCCCCAAATAAAAACGTATTGGCAGCTCCTAATAGTTCGATGACTCGACTAAAGAGCGGCCCGATCGCCCCAATTAATCCCAAAATTAATGTGACGATCGAATTAGCTGCTGGTAATGATGCTGTCGGCGCAAACTGTCGCAATAGCGAAATTACTGGCCCCCGAAAGATAATCATGGAGATCACCCAAAAAGTCATCAAGACTGGGATAATCCAGTATAATTCTGGTGATAGATTTCCGTGCAATAATAATCCGATCGTCACAAATAATAACCCTGCTAAGGTGACGCCAACAGCGATCGCGGGGAGCCGACTGCCAGTGCGACGCAGCACCCGATCAGACATCACACCAGCTAGTGGTTCGATCGCAGCACCTAAGAAACCTTGAATGATTCCTAGACTTTCGGCAAGTCGATCGAAACCCAATTTATGCAAAATTACTGGTTGATAAAAACCATAAGCCATCCAACTCAAGACGATCGCGGATAGTAATGCTGCCACACCCCAAACTTGTCGCCAGAGTACGTGCTGATCAGTACTATTCATAGTGATAAAGAGTTCGCTAATCTGCTGACTGGCTTGATAAAATTTCCGATCTCTAGCACTAGGATAGGGATGGGGAGAATATCCAAAATCCATCCCCAATTTTGCTAGACTTTCAAGATCCAAGCCGAGCGAGTGGTGGGATTGAAAAAAGCAGCAGGGACGATCGCAATATCGACGCCTAAAGACTTGAAGGCTGCGCGAATTGCGGTAGCGTGAGCGGCTTCATTGGTACCGATGCTGGCTCCAGCAGTAATTAAAGCTGGAGTTTTGAGTTTGGCAGCTTCAAATGTATAGGCAATCGCTGCATCAGTTTCTAGAGCTAGAGCGAGTTTGGCGATATTGACATCCGAGTCGATATTGCCTTCGCCCTTGTTGATATAGGAGGAGAGATCGTAACTAGCTTCGGCTTTAACTGGCGTACCACCGAGACTGCGGATAGCACTTTTGAGGATATCTCGGTGCGCTTGATGGTCGGTGAGATTGGCACTAGCAACTGCCAAGACAGCCTTACCCACAGCAGTATTCGTCAACTTGCCAGCGGCAAAATTATATGCCCAAATTGCCTGATGCTCGTAGTAGAGTCCGTTATTTAAGACGGTAATATCATTCTTTTTAGCTCGATCGGTAGACTGACCTGGGGTGGCTGCCTCAACCAGATCGGCGACAGCCGGAATCGCAAATGCCGCAGCGATGCCTGCCACAGCACCTGTCGCTAACATGTTGCGCCGCGACAACTGCTGAGCTTGACGAGCAGCGATGTGGATGAGGGGTTCGTTAGTATCCATTTGATGGTATCTCTCTTGAATTTGGATCGACTTTCCTAGATATACGAGTGCTGTGCCAAGTTGGATCTGTCGCTCGCAAAAATTATTTCAACAATTATCTGTCAAATGGTCGATACATCAAACAGGGTTACTCATCAACTAAACTAGAGCAATACAGCAGTCCCCGTCTTTGTGCCGTTAATGTCTGAAGCCAAAAATTTACTGACACAAATCGCCCAGGGAGAGCGGCAAGCACTATCCCAGCTCTACGATCGCTATTCCCGCATCATTTACGCGATCGCCTGGAAAAGTTTAAACTCAGTAGAGGATTGCGAGGAAGTTGTTTTAGACGTATTTGCCCAAGTCTGGAAGATTGCTGATAGATTCGATGTGGATAAGGGTTCGATCGAGCAGTGGCTCTTTACCCTGGCTCGCAGCCGGATCTTGGATCGGTTACGCAAACTTCAACGACTTAATAAGGTTGTGACTGCCGCAATTGCCGATGGCAAAGAGATCGAATCTGCGACTATCAGCGTAGATCCACTTACAGCCGTAGAAATTGCTGAACGCCATCAACAAGTACTTACAGCCCTATCATGCATCCCGTCCGCCCAACGCGAAGTCATTGAGATGGCTTATTATCGCGGTCTCACTCATGCCGAAATCGCCACAGCGACTGGACTCTCACTCGGCACGGTTAAAACGCGGCTGCGGCTGGGATTGAGTAAACTAAGGGTAGGGTTTGAAAATGAATCATAAGTATCGATCGGGCACAACTAACTCAATCCTCATCCCCGCACCCCGAACTGTATCATGAACTCCGATCGTCGATGTTTTTGCGAACTGGCACCACTATATGCACTCGATCTACTAGATCTTGAAGAGCGATTGTGGGTAGAAACCCAAGTGCTGGAGTGTCCAGATTTAGCTGAGGAATTGGCCGGTTATCAAGACGCGGTAGGCTTACTGCCATATGCCGCGCCACCAATACCCATGGCCGCAGATCTCAAGGATCGATTATTCGATCGATTGGGGTTGGCGGCGATCTCCGCTGAAGCCATCTCATCACCAGGCATCTCACCAGATCCCGGCATGTTCGCGATTAGATCTGGAGATCGCCAATGGCAACCCCACCGAATGCCAGGGGTGGAAGTTGTGGTGCTCTTTGATGATGCGGTCAGCCGAATGCGCTCGCTGGTCGTCAAAGTAGCGGCGGGTGTTACTTATCCCCTGCATCAGCATCATGGGATCGAGGAGATTTATATGTTAGACGGAGAACTCGACCTCTTAGGCGAGATTTATCTAGCGGGAGACTACATTCGATCGCATCCCAATTCATGCCATGCACCATCTACCAACACTGGCTGCATGTTTTTGATTCGGGCTTGTATGGATGACGACTATAATCTGCAATCAGGATAATTGCTGTCAAGCTATTTGACGATCGCGATCATCCCCGCAATCTGGTCGTTGCCGCCGTGTTGCTTGGCGGCACTCCTATTTTAATGCTGCTAAACTATTGCATCGTTGCAATAATCACGGTGATATTGTCACTGCCGCCGTGTTGTTTGGCGGCATCGATCAGGGCTTGGGCGGCTAGTGCCTCAGTTTCAGCACGTAGATGGCTGGAAATCTCCTCGTGAGGGACTTCTTCGGTCAAGCCGTCACTACAGAGCAAGATCCGATCGCCAGAGACGATATCCTGAGTTTGAATATTAATCTGGCGCAAGTCGCGGCGACCCAGACAATGAGATAAAACGTGCCGCAGCGGGTGAACTCTCGCTTCATCAGCATTGAGTTGACCCAATTTCATCGCCCGCGCTACCCAAGTATCATCTTCGGTGATCGAGTCTAATTTGTCGCCTCGGAGCCGATAGAGCCGCGAATCGCCCACATGCGCCGACCAAACCATCTCATCGCGGAATAAAATCATCACCAGTGTAGTGCCCATATCGGCGCGCTGGGGGTGTTGCTCCTGGTCGGCGACGATCGCGTCATTCGCCCCAATCAGCGCCTGTGCCAGCAAGTTCTTGGTATCGGGTTCGCTGTCCCAATGTTGCTCTAGATAGGTATGCGCCGTCTCGATCGCGATCCGGCTGGCTTCCTCACCGCCAGCATGACCGCCCATCCCATCGGCAACTATAAAAAATCGTCCATCAGGATCGATGTGATATGCATCTTGGTTGGCACTTCTGACCATCCCTTTATCTGTAAGACCTGTGAACAGCGATTTCATAATCTCATGCCGGTAGCGATAACAATCCAAAATTTTCAAACAGACAGATGGAGCAAGTGCTAATAGTTGCAAGAGATTGCTGGCTTTGTCTCATCCCGCATCGATTGAGTTCGATGTTGGCGATCCTATAATACCCACAAATCGGTGGCAATCTTCAGGAGATTTTTACCATTCGCAGAGGCGATCGACAGTCCTAGTTGCTGCGATCTTTAGGACATCCGATCTTGCCTGTCGAGTTTCCGCACTTGCCGGAACCAAGTCACCAAGGCCACCAGGGCGAGCGCACCCACTACGCCAGCCGCGATCGTGTATTGATTGACAAATAGCATCGTAGCAGACAATGTAAAAGTCGCAACCAAGATTGCTAAATTTGTGTTTTGTTGGACGGCGGCCAGTCTGCGCAAATAGCGATCGGTTTCGCTCGAACGCACGCGGACGCGGATATCGCCGCGTTCTAACTTGTCAATCGTGTCTTCGAGGCGGCGGGGTAAGCCGAGGGCGGAAGTCCCCACCTGAGCGGCTTGTCTGCCGATTTCTGCCAGGAAGGTGTTGGCGTCGGGGGTGCTATTACCGTTAGTATTCATAATTTGGAAGGCGAAGGGCTGGGCGGCTGCCATAAAGTTGAAATCGGGATCGAGTCCTTTACCGACACCTTCGATCGTCGAAAATGCCCGCATCACGAAGGTAAAGGTGGCCGGAAACCGGAAGGGTTGTCCGTAGGCAATATCGTAGAGGTCATCGGTAATTTGGCTGATCGATTGGGCTTCGATCGGTTTGTCGAGAAAATTATCGAGCAGGTATTGGATCGATCTCCGAATCGGATCGGTATCGGCATCGGCTGCGACGGCACCGAGTCCGACTAAACCACTGACAACTCGATCGGCATTCCGGCTGGCGATTGCCAGCAAGGTATCCATCAGCTTTTCTTTGGTACCGGGGGCAATTCGTCCCATCATCCCAAAATCATAAAAGATCAATGCGCCAGTTTTGGGATCGATCGCGACATTCCCTGGATGCGGATCGGCATGAAAAAAGCCATCGGTGAGCAGTTGTTGCAGATAGGCAGTCGCACTTTGACGGGCGATCTCTTGGCGATCGAGTCCAGCGGCTTCTAGCCCTTCATAATGGCTGATTTTAATCCCTGGTAAATACTCTAAAGTCAGCGTCCGCGTCGAAGAATATCGCCAGTACACGCGAGGTACCATCACCCAGGCTTGCGATCGAAAGTTCCGGCGGAAGGTGTCGGCATTTTGACCTTCACTGATATAGTCGGTTTCTTCCCACAAGATCCGACAGCATTCGTCATAGATCCCCAGCCAATCGCGTCCGCCTTGCCCCCATTTGGGATGATTTTGGAAGTATTTAGCAATCCCCCGCAGGATTTCGAGATCGATCGTAAATAATTTTTGCAGTCCCGGACGTTGGACTTTGACGACGACGGCTTCGCCGGTATGCAACTTAGCCAGATGCACTTGACCCAAACTGGCGGCAGCTAGCGGCAGCGGCTCGAAACTCGCAAATAGTTCGGGAATGGTTTTGCCGAGATCCCGCTCGACAATCTCTTCAACCTGGGCATACCCAAAAGCTGGTACCCGATCTTGCAACTTGGAAAGTTCTTCGACATA
The DNA here is from genome assembly GCF_031378165.1 of Chamaesiphon sp. OTE_75_metabat_556. Lineage (NCBI taxonomy): Bacteria > Bacillati > Cyanobacteriota > Cyanophyceae > Gomontiellales > Chamaesiphonaceae > Chamaesiphon > Chamaesiphon sp. OTE_75_metabat_556. The sequence continues at coordinate 9,426 of NZ_JANNDR010000292.1, read as the reverse complement.
TTCGACCGGAAATAAGTCGGCACGGGTCGAGAATAGCTGCCCTAACTTAATGAAAGTCGGCCCTAATTCCAAAAATGTATCCCGAATCCAAATCGCCTGTTTGCGACGCCTAGCAGCCTGCTTGGCCTCAGTATAGCCACCAACATAGCTCCACTTCTTGCCATCGATCCAGGAGCCATTTAAGAAGGTGATAAAAAATGACCAGATGTCAAATTTGCGCCGTCGCTTGGAATAATTTGTCCGATTCCAACGATAGGCGCGATTGTCGGTGTCGATACTAGGTACAAGTGTCACAATTGGGGGCATGGAGATAACGGACGACGCTGACACAGTAGCTGCAGATGGTAAAGACAATCCTGGGTGTACCTCGACTGAGCCATCGATCCCAGCCTGACGATGCGGCACGAGTGGACTCTCAGCTTGAGGATCGCCCTGGGGCGGCAGGTAAGGTTCGGATATAGCAGTCACAGAATTTAGGGTGGTTAGTTGGCGTGCTTAGTCTCTGGCCATTCGGGATTAACTTTGATGGCGATGTCTTTGAATTTCGGCTCTGAGTCTAGCAATTTCGGCTCTGAGGTCGTCGATTGTTTCTTGGACATCGACGCGCCGGCCATCTGCGGATACTGTCGTAGTGTTCCCACCCGCTGCCGCAGTCTCTCGTGCTGCCCGCTCGATTACTTCTTGGGCGAACTGACGAAGTTTTTCACCCTGTTCGGCATTGATTCTTCCCAGCTCGCTCAGGGTATAGGTTACTGTCTCGCCGAGTTTGTCATTAAGGCTCTGGGCTAGGGCACGACCGACAAAAAAACTATTCAGTACGGGTTTGGTCATAGGAATCGGTGGCTGCGATTAATTGGGCGTCCGTAAAGAATTATAACGCGTCGAATGTGGCGGTTGGGGCTATCGATCGGTCTAAATTAATTGATAATTGATAGTTGATAGTTGATAATTGGGGTTTTTAAGATGGAAATGCAATCGTGCCGATCGCACCTTTGAGCACTTGCTTTAAACTCTTGCTATTCGGTAACTTTCAGTTAGCGATCGATATTAAGATGATAAAGATTGAGTCTGGGCAACATCAGTTAGGGGCGATCGATCGTGGTCAAAATTTTGGCAATCTCTGGGAGTCTACGAGCTAATTCTAGTAATACATCAATCTTGCGGGCGATCGTGGGATTGGTGCCTGATCGCGTCCAGATGTCTATCTACCCAAGTATTGGCGATCTCCCCCATTTTAATCCCGAACTTGATGACGATCGCGCGCTACAATCGGTGCGAGATTGGCGCGATCGATTGCAAGCCGCCGATGGTATCCTATTTTGTCCGCCCGAATCCGCACATGGCATCCCTGGGGTACTTAAAAATGCCCTCGACTGGATTGTATCTTCCGGCGAGTTCATGCACAAACCTACAGCCGTCATCAGCGCATCGCCAGCCCCAGACGGCGGCTCAAAAGCCAATGCCGCCCTCGTCCAAACCTTGCGAGTGATGATGGCAGCTATCCCCGCAGGTGCAATCCTCTGTATTCCGGCTGTCTCAGCAAAATTGACCGATCGCCATGAAATCAGCGATCCGCAAACAGCTAGCTCACTGCAATCGTTACTCGCAACCTTGGTCGCCACCATCGATTTTAAATAGCTAACTATCAACTATCAACTATCAATTATCAATTATTCTTCGTCCCAAGCTTCAACTTCGAGCAACTCGCTGACGGGATCTTGGATCGTGAAACCGAAGTCTAGCAATTCATTTTTCCAGTGTTGCCATTTGTCACCGTAGAGAAAGGCAATTTTCCAGATGCGATCGCTCGGACTGAGAATCTTGGATGCTACCAAAGATTCGACTTGACGTTGCATTTTCACCATCGGGTGAAGGACTTGCTGGGTCATAGATAAAGATTTAATTGTTGGAATGCTTAAAATTGAAATTTACTTCTCGCTGGCTGCCTAATTCTCTCTCGGCTCTTACAAGCTGCGCTGGAAGTTTGCTCCTACACTTGTACCGCATCAGGCGGAACTTGTCAAATTTTATTATAGCCGATTTTCCAGTCTTGCGCAGCTAGATTGAGGAGATCGCCACGATCGCGATCGCTGTTCGAGTGCAGATCATCACAGTAATTATCTCTGCTGGAATCGATCGACACTAAACGATCTGTCAACTCCTGGTTGTAATTATTGAAGTCCGGTAAATAGCCAATTAATGGCCACCCCCAAGACCGAACCCGCAATCACTTGGACGGGTGTATGTCCTAATAATTCCTTGAGTTTGACCTCATTAAATTTATGATCTTCAGAAAATAATTCCTCGATCATTTGATTGAGAATCCGCGCTTGTTTGCCGGCGGCTTGTCGGACGCCAGCCGCATCATACATCACTACGATCGCAAAAATTGTCGCGATCGCAAACTCTGGACTCTGCCAACCCAAGCTTTCACCGACACCAGCAGCCAGAGCGGTAACTAATGCCGAATGCGCGCTGGGCATCCCGCCAGTAGTAGTTAAGACTTTGACGCTAAATTTGCCATTTTGGATGACATCGATAATCAGCTTGAGTACCTGCGCGATCAAGCAAGCAGCAACCGCCACTAGGAGAATCCGGTTATCCAGAATCTGAGCGATATTGTTAACGATCGGGGCTGTTTGACTAACCACACAAGTGACCTAAAATGAGGGGGAAACTGGAGCAATCGAGTAATCTATGGGCGAGCAGTTGTTCATTGTTAAACCAGATAGTAGATCGATATCCCTAGTGGTTAGATTAATTTTTGCGATCGGTAATATAGTCAGCTAGTGCTTGGAGCGGCTGGGCGCGATCGCCAAACTCATTCAAAATAGTTTTAGCTTCAGCTACTAGTTTATCAGCTTGACGTTTGGATTCTGCCAATCCCCAGAGTTTGGGGTAGGTGGCTTTTTGAGCTTCGAGATCTTTGCCGGCGGTTTTGCCCAGTTCGGCTTGGGTGGCGGTAATATCGAGAATATCATCGATAATCTGGAACGCCAATCCGATATTGTGAGCAAATTTAGCCAGTTTTTCGATCTCTGCTGCAGTGGCACCAGCCAGGATGGCTCCACAGACGACACAAGCTTTGAGCAGAGCACCAGTTTTATGATTGTGGATGTAGGTGAGTGTCTCTACCGAAATATCTGGCTTGCCTTCTGATTCGAGATCGACGACTTGTCCGCCGACTAAACCATTGGCACCAACAGCTCTAGCTAAATGCGCGATCGCTTGCAGCACCTTGTCAGCACTCACTCCGTGAGTCTGAGTGGCAATATACTCGAACGCATAAGCCAATAATCCATCGCCAGCGAGGATGGCAATATCTTCGCCATAGACTTTATGATTTGTCAGCTTACCTCGCCGATAATCATCATTATCCATCGCGGGTAAATCGTCGTGGATCAGCGACATGGTATGTACCATTTCGAGCGCGCACGCCATCGGCATCACCAAATCTGCACTACCGCCAATCAGTTCGCAACTCGCAATGCATAGCATCGGGCGGAGCCGCTTACCACCAGCAAGTAATGAGTACCGCATCGCCTCATAGATGGTGTCTGGGTAGCCAGGACGAATGGCTGCGTCTAAGGCTGCCTCAATCTGGGGCTGACGCTCGGCGAGATAAGCAGCCAGATCGAAGGTAATAGTCGAGGAGATTTCCTGGTTACTAGTCATTACGTGCGCTAGAAGATGAAGAGACAATCTATACAGATCTTGTCTCAACTATTTTACGAGGGATTGGGTCTTTTTAGGGGATAGGGGTTAGGGTAAATTGATAGGTAAATATCTCAAACTGGCAGCAGCCGATAGTAGATTTCTACAGATGTGAACACCCGTTGAGAAATCGATCGACTAAAAAGGCTAAACCCGCGCTACTCAAAGGCACTGTGAGATTATCCAAACCCCATTGGGCGATCGATTCGACACCTGTGGCGACAATTGCTACCGGAATTCCCACTACCCAGGTTTGCCAAATATTACCATTGACATTCAGGAGCACGATCGAGACGATCGCATAACTCACCACTAGCATTGTCAATGTCCCTTCCCAGCTTTTGGTATTGCCGAAGATCGTGTAGGGATGTTTGCCAAATCGCTGCCCGATAATCGCGGCCAAACCGTCGCCCCACGCCATAATCAAAATCCCAATCACCCCAAATTGTGGTAGATTCAAAGGCCAAAATATGGCCGTGGCAACTCCAATACTCACCGCATAAAAAAATGTCCCCAAACTCTTGCGCCCGACACTATTTACCCCTGGTAAAATGGGTAAGCGATAAGAAACCAGCGTAATTATCCCCGCCAATACCCCCGAAGTTATTCCCACCCAAGCGGGTAAGTCGAGCAACCACGCAATGATAATTACATTACCTGTACCGATATGGACGACTTTGCGAACTTGTTCGGGATTGGTATCTGTATAGCGATGTAAAAGTTCGGAAATTAGCACGATCGCCCCAACATATACTGGCACTGTGGCAATCCGCAACCAGAGACTAAAATCGGCGAAAAGTGTTTGCATTGGCACCAAATTGGCAGGAAATCGAACTAAAGATATGATGTCGTAAGCATACCACCGAATAGAATTCGGGGGATTTAGCCTCAAAGCAAAGCGACTGGAAAGAGGTCAAGCTGACCTTCTAACCTGCAACTAAACCCTGGACTTTCGGGAGAACTTACGGATCTCCCCAAGGCAGCGATATTACACGCAGCATTTATATCCGCATCATGCTCCAATCCACAGTGTCCACAATTAAATTTCTTCCCATGCCGATAAGACTTTGGTCTTGTCACACTTCCATGAGCGTTTTCCCCGCTCGGAGTGCGCCGCTTCTTGTCGGTTTCGGGGTGAACGTGTCCACATCTAGAGCAACTTTTCGAGGTGTAAGCAGGTGGAACAAATACCACTCGAACACCAGCTACGATCGCCTTGTAAGCAACAAAAACTCTCAGTTGATAGAACGCCCAATTATTGGTTCTACGCCGCTCAGTTTTGTTTCTAGGCAGTTGATTCAAGCTTTGTCTGATGTTAGTCAGATCCTCAAAAGCCAGTGTTGCATCAAGCTGTTTTGCTTCCCGAACAAGTTGCTTACTGATATTGTGATTGAGCCATTTTTGATACCTAGTTTCTCGGCCTTGAAGCCTTCTCATCAAGCGACGTGCCGAACGAGTGCGTTTGCTTTGAATGTTGGCTCTAGTCTTGCTATAACTGTCTCTAGTGGCTTGAATATGTTTACCACTCCAAGATGCGCCAGTACTGGTAGTAGCGATGTCAGTACGACCGAGATCGACTCCAATTACCTTGGGTGTTTTACCCGTTGGTTCAGACTCAATCTCAACAACAATGTTGATAAAGTAGTCGCCCTGTCTGGTCTTATTGAGAGTTGCACTAGTCGGAGTTTGACCTCGAAGCAATGCAATTTGATACCCGCCAATTTTAAGTGGCACGTTAAATCGACCACTTATCAAAGTTATACCAGCGACTTGTTTAGACTCGTCATACTTAAATGTTCGAGCATCCAAACTAATCGAGCTTGGTCTAAACTTATGAATCTGTTTAACTACTTTGGCGTTACCAACTACTCGTCTAATCGCTTGACAGACGTGATTGGCTTTCAATCCTGTAGACAATCGCACCGGATGGTAAACAAGGTGATGCAACTTAGTCACATTCCAACATTTAGCATCTTTGGCTGTTGTCAAAATCTGGTTACAAGCATTTGCAAATCCCTCAAGTGTACGGTCAATTTCTCGCCGCAACTCTTGATGGACTATCAGCTTGCATTTTACAGATATAGATTGAGTCATAGCCTAATTGTAACTCATCCATACTAGTGATGCAACTAGTACTAAGCTCAAGAAGCATTCGGGCGGTTAAAACCGCTTGAATCGTCGTTCCTCCGCGCGATGAATCGACGCGGTTTCCCGACATCCCACTATTTTCTGATGAAACATAGCCTGATTCGATCGATCCGCATTTATCGACGATTTATCTCCCCCCTCTTCCCCCCTAGCTGTCGCTTTACCCCCACTTGCTCGCAATACGCCCTCGACGCGATCGATCGTTTTGGCGCACTGCATGGTAGCTATCTAGCCACCATGCGCATCTGTCGCTGTCACCCCTTCCACCCCGGCGGCTACGATCCCGTCCCTGAAAACCTCAAACCTAAAACCTAAAGCCACATCATGAAACCCTACCGCCCAGTCCCGATCTCAGAATGCAGCGAACCACTAGTCGCAATTCCCTTAGAATTATTTGCGATCGAAACACCCCATCCGTATATCAAATGTGGGGCAGATTATCATGGTAAATCGCCTTATTATCTCCGTAAAGGGGTACTCGATCGCGTCATTAAAGCACAAGCCGGATTGCAACAAATACAGCCGGGATGGCAGATCCAAATTTTTGATGCTTATCGTCCGGTGGAGGTGCAACAGTATATGGTGGATTATACTTTTCACCAGACAATCGCCAGTCGTAACTTGGATTTAGCCAAACTCTCCGATCTGCAACAGCAGCAAATTTGGCAAGACGTGTATACAATTTGGGCGATTCCCAGCTGCGATCCCAAGACACCACCACCGCACAGTACCGGAGCGGCGATCGATATTACCCTCGTCGATGAGCGTGGTAATCTAGTAGATATGGGTTCGCCGATCGATGAAATGTCCGATCGATCGCTCCCTGAATATTTTGCTAACTGTCAAGATCCAGTGGAGCAACAATATCACCATCATCGCCAACTCTTGTGTCAAATTATGACTGATGTGGGCTTTGCCCGTCACCCAGCCGAATGGTGGCATTTTTCGATCGGCGATCAGCTATGGGCATGGTTGCGCGATCGCCACAACTCTGAGCCAACGACGTCAGCTTATTATGGCAGAGTGATGTAGCCGATTCGATCGAGCCATAACTGAATAGTAAGCACGATTCAAAGTTTTCCGAGATCCCCAACGCCCAATTCCAGCTTATGATGGGGCAAGCTAGCGATTATTCAGTGAATAGTCTTAGACTAGGTAACAAATAACAAACCACAAATTCCATGAGTGTTTTTGTCTTATTATTTAATGCGCGAACTGATAATGAGGGGATTTATTCCACTCAGGTTGGCGATCGCAATGTCATTCTCATGTTCGAGCAAGAGGATGATGCCGTGCGGTATGCCGATCAATTGGAAGCGGAAGATTTTCCCAAGCCGACGGTAGAAGGGATCGATCCTGAAGAAATCGAAGAATTTTGTCAAGATTCTGACTATGACTGCATCCTGGTGACTGCGGAAATGTTGGTAACGCCGCCCTCGCAGCATTTAGAAGAAACAGATTGGCAACCAGAGGGGCGCAAGCAAGCTCAGACAGCAGAGGATGAGATCGATCTCGAAGCCATGCGCCGCCGCCTAGAACGCCTATTATAGCTACAGTAGAGATAGATTCGGCTAGATTAAGATGCGATCGCGATGCTCCTGACTATTTCTACTACTCATCAACCCGCTACCGACTTGGGCTATTTGTTGTTCAAACATCCCGATAAGTGTCAGGCGTTTAATCTCTCCTTTGGTACCGCCCAAGTCTTTTATCCCGAAGCTAGCGATATCAAATGTACTGCGGCAATGGTATTAGATATCAATCCCGTAGATCTAGCTAGAGGTAAGGCTGGCGCAAAAAGACAGACATTAGCAGCATACGTCAGCGATCGACCTTATGCGGCATCATCGTTCCTAAGCGTCGCGATTTCCCAAGTATTTCGGACGGCGATGACAGGTAGATGCGAGCAAAAGCCAGATTTAGCCGATACGCCAATTCCTTTAGTCGCCAAGATTCCAGTTTTACCCAGTCGGGGGCGAGAAGGCTTTCTGAGGGGTTTATTTGAGCCGTTAGGTTATCAAGTTAATGTGCGTCGATTAGCACTCGATGAAGCTTTTTCTGATTGGGGTAACAGCTCTTATTTTGATGTCGAACTCACTCACACGATTAAGTTGTGCGATTTGCTCTCGCACCTGCATGTGATGATTCCGGTGTTGGATGATGACAAGCATTATTATGTCAACGAAGATGAGATCGAAAAGTTGCTCCGTCACGGTGAAGGCTGGCTGAGTACGCATCCCCTTAAGGAAGAAATTACCAGTCGCTATCTCAAACGTCAACGGGGTTTGACTCGCGATGCGTTGGCACAAATTGCGATCGAAGAAGTAATTGAAGAAACACCAGATCGCGAAACGTCCGAAGACATCATCGAAAAGCCAATCAGTCTCAATCAGCAACGGATGGAAACTGTCGTCGCTGCATTAAAAGCCAACGGTGTCCAAAAGATTGTCGATTTGGGATGTGGTGAAGGAAAGCTACTCAAACTATTATTAAAAGAGCCAACTTTTCAAGAGATTTTGGGGATGGATGTCACTTATAAATCTTTAGAATTTGCTCAAGAGCGCGTCCTCGATAAATTACCCACGCATCAAAAAGGACGCTTGCAATTAATTCAAGGATCGCTCAATTATCGCGATGCTAGAATTGCAGGTTACGACGCGGCAACAGTTATTGAAGTCATCGAACATATGGAACTCGATCGACTCCAAGCCTTCGAGCGGGTATTATTTGAATTTGCCAGACCAAAAATCGCGATCGTCACAACCCCAAATATCGAATATAATGTCAACTTTGAAAATCTCCCCGTAGGTAAATTACGCCATCCCGATCATCGGTTTGAGTGGACGAGAGCTGAGTTTCAAAGTTGGGCACAATTAATTAGCGATCGATATCAGTATAGTGTGGAATTTGGCTCGATCGGTGATGTCGATCCAGATCTTGGTTCGCCGACACAAATGGCAATATTCAAGACAATCGTCTCCTAGATATTTGCGGTTAAACGATCTAAAGCCATGACTAGAAAAGTAGAAGTCGTTCCACACAATCGCCATTGGCAGAGTTTATTTACAGATGAATCACAACAACTATCGATCGCCTGTGGAGACAATGCGATCGCGATTCATCATATTGGTAGTACGGCGATCGAAACTATCTATGCTAAACCGATTATCGATATCTTAATTGAGGTCAAAGATCTTAATAAAGTTGACGATCGAAATATGGCAATCGAATCATTAGGATATATAGCAATGGGCGAATTTGGAATTCCATGTCGTCGTTTCTTTCGGAAGGATGATAACAGTGGAATCAGAACCCATCACATTCATACCTTTGAAGTTGGTTTGCCACAGATAGCTCGTCATCTCGCTTTTCGAGATTACTTGAGATCTCATCCCGAAGCCGCACAACAATACAGCCAATTGAAGCAAAAACTCGCCCAACAATACCCAGCCGATATTGAGGGATATATGGATGGTAAAGCTGAGTTCATCAAAGAGATCGACAACCAAGCCTCAACGCTATGAGCTTCGCCACCGTTTCGTTCTTCAATCTTTCTCCGCTCCC
>NZ_JANNDR010000285.1:0-4351 GCF_031378165.1 Chamaesiphon sp. OTE_75_metabat_556 | reverse complement strand
TTGTCGTAGTTGAGTTCATGGCGATCGTAACTTGCCAGTTCATACTCTTCGGTCATAGAAATACAGTTAGTCGGGCAGTATTCTACACAGTTGCCGCAGAAAATACACACCCCAAAGTCAATACTGTAGCTATTGAGTTTTTTCTTTTTGCTGGCTTTGTCGTATTCATAATCCACTACTGGCAGGTTGATGGGGCAGACCCGGACACAAACTTCGCAGGAAATACACTTGTCAAATTCAAAATGAATCCGTCCCCGAAATCGTTCGGAGGGAATCAGTTTCTCGTAAGGATACTGAACTGTGACTGGTCGCCGCTGCATGTGGTCGAAAGTGACGGCGAGTCCTTGGCCGATATACTTAGCAGCTTGTGCTGTTTCTTTCCCGTAATCGACGACTTGTTTGAGGAACTTTAGCATAATTATGGTCAGCGATGGCTATTGGTTAGAGCAATTAATCAAACTATCAACTATCAATTATCAACTAATCTAACTAGCCACCAAAAGCATTTGGAAATGCTAGTTTCAATGCAGCGGTAATTAGTAAATTAGCCAGCGCAACTGGGAGCAGGAATTTCCAGCCGAGATTGAGGAGTTGGTCGATCCGGACGCGGGGCACCGTCCAGCGGGTGAGGATCGCGATAAAGACGAGGAAATAAGCTTTGAAGATCGTCATCGCAATCCCCAGTGAGGCATCGACAACTTGCACCCAAGACGTAGACGGATCGACACCGATTAAATTACTTAATAACTCGATCGGAATCGGACTCGACCAACCACCGAGGTAGAGGATGGCTACCAGTAGTGCCGACAGTACCAGATTGACGTAAGAAGCAATGTAAAACAGGGCAAACTTCATCCCTGAGTATTCGGTCTGATAGCCTGCTACTAGCTCTTCCTCGGCCTCTGGCAGGTCAAAGGGCAGACGTTCGCATTCGGCTAAAGCCGCAATCCAGAAAATTACAAACCCGACTGGTTGCCGCCAGATATTCCAAGACAAGATCCCATAACCTGATTGCTGTTGAACGATATCGATCGTACTCAGGCTATTGGACATCAAGACGATCGCCAGTACCGATAATGCTAGCGGAATTTCATAACTGATCGACTGAGCGGCTGCGCGCAAGCCGCCAATCAGCGAATATTTATTGTTGGAGGCATATCCAGACATCAACAAGCCAATCGGGACGACACTCGATAAGGCAATCCAGAAAAATACTCCCGTGTTAATGTCGGTAATCACCAAATTCTGACCGAAGGGGACGATCAAGTAGGAGATAAACACCGGCAGGACGACGATAATCGGGCCGACCGTGAACAGAATTGGATCGGCATTGGCAGGGGTGATGTCTTCTTTAAATACCAGTTTTAGCCCATCGGCTACTGGTTGCAAAACACCCAAGGGGCCAGCATATTCAGGCCCGATCCGCTGTTGGGCAGCAGCAGAAATCTTCCGCTCCAACCACACGTTAACTAAAACGCCGACTGTTGCCCCGATAATCATCAGCAACATCGGAAACGGCATCCACAACACCTTCGCCAGCTCGGCAGAAATGCCCAAGTCGCTGAGGGATTGAATAAAAGTGCCTTGGAGATCGATACCTGAATTCATATACTTGGTTGTTAGTTAACGTCAGATCGAGATCGGTAGATTTACGATCGCCTTTAACAGTATATCGTGGCACGAGTATTTGGCGATCGACCGCCATCCAATGGTTATCATCGATTTTGCTTGATGATTTTAGCCCCGCCGCCGATAAAGACTACAGACAATTTTGCCATCGGGACGCGATCGAAATGACGCGGTGTTGCCATCAGCCTCAGTAATCAATCTTGCACGACAGTCATAGGACGCTGAAGGTCGATCGATCCCATCCGTACTGACTATCGCCTGATATTGCCAAAAGTTTTTCGCACTGCGCTTAATGCTGACGATACAAATCCGATGACCGTCTGTCTGACGGCAAAATTCCGCCCGCACCGGATCTACGTTCGTCAACCAGAATAATAAGCCGATCGCACACAACTTGATTAGAGATTTCAACACTACTCGATCGATCGATACGCCAGGATAGAGGTTAGTGGATAGAGGTTAGTGGATAGTGGATAGTGGATAGTGGATAGGTAACACAAAATATCGATCTTGTCATGACTGAAATCGCTCTGAGAGAATCTCAGAGCAACGAGCGACTATCAATTATCAATTATCAATTATCAATTATCAACTATCAACTAACCTAGAATCTTTCCCCGATTCCGAACTGAATCCGGCTTTGCGATAGGTTATTGACCGCATAGTCGAGACGAATCGAACCTAATGCGGGTACGCCGATCCGAATGCCTGCACCGTAGCCAAATCCATTACCTGGTTTGCCGCGTAGTCCGGCTGGATCGCCAGGAACGCTACTACCAGTACCTAAATCGCTACCATAATCAAAGAAGATCTCACCACCAACTATCGATACGATCGGAAAGCGATATTCGGCAGTCGCCTGAAAATAGCTGCGCCCCGAACCGATATCCCCCTCTTCATAGCCGCGCACTGATGTCGGACCGCCCAAACTAAAGGCTTCATAAGGTGGCAGAGTGCCTAGAATTGTGCCCCCTTGAACGTTGAACATAAACGATTGGGCACCAGGTGTGAAATCGACTAACTTCACAGGAATATATTGGGTGAAACTAGCTCTGGCTCTGGTCATTGCAATATTTCCCAATCCAATTGGAGCTGACTGATCTAGTCCCAATTTCAACAGCGATCCTTGACTGGGATCGGTAAAACTATTCCGTAAATCTTGCGTCAGTCCGAGCTGTAACATCAACAGATCGTCTTCTCCAGTTCCACTGGCTGTGAGATTGCGACCGCCGATCTGCGGTACGAGCGTACCGTTAGCGATACTATTGCCACTATTAAAATTCTGAACCGATACGCGTTGATACTGGAATCCGAGCGAAGCGCGCCACGGACTATCAGTGTAAGGGTCGCCATTGAGCGGACGATAAAAGGTAATCCCACCCCCCTGTCTGACGATCGTCGGGGTATCCCCAGTAGTATTGCCCGTTGCAATACTGTTCGGTACGTATTGTGGAGTAGTACCACCACCAAAGATCAACGAGGTCGATCGCCGCGAGAAGATATTGGTAGTATATGATGTCCGATTGGGGTCGGTAGCAATCCACGGATCGGTGAAACTCAGATCGCCCAAGAACCCAGTGGTACCGAGTTGGAGGTTAGCTCCGATCGTTTGGGCATTACCGCCGACATTCAATTGATTATAGCCCACACTCGCAAACAGACCGTTGGCCGAACTCAGACCGCCCCCAGCAACGATCGATGAAGTCCTTTTCTCGACGACGTTAAGTTGGAGGATGACTTTGGCTGGATCGGTACCAGGCGCGAAGGATACTCGCACATCATCGAAGATTCCCAACCCATAAATCCGCTGGAGATCTTTTTGGATTGTCTGGCGATTAAAGATCTTGCCCGGTTTTAATTCCGCTTCGCGGGTGATGATAAAGGGCCGAGTTAATCCTTTAAATGGTTGCTGCTTGTCATCAACTAGCGAACCCTCTTTGTTGATAAATCGTACTTGGACATCTTCAATCAAGCCTTCCGCGATGACTAGTGTCAACTTACCATCAGTAGTGAGTTCTTTGACATCTACCACTTGGGCGAGATTATAGCCCTGCTGCTGGTAGAGGGCGTTCAATTGTTTGATCGCCACTTGGAGTTCGACAGCGTTTAACGGCTTACCATACTGACTCTGAAATACCGTATCGATGTCTGCTTGCTTGAGGACAGATCTGCTATCGGCCGGCAATGTTTGGATTTGGACTTGTTGTAAGGCACCATATGGTGTGACCACAAAGCTGAGTTTGACGCCTTTGCTGGTATCTTCAGGGACGATTTCGACTGCTGAGAAGGCACCTAGCGCGCGGACGGCATTGAGATTTTGCTCTAATTGTTCGCGGGTTGTCGGTTGTCCGGTTTTGACAGTCAGCACTTGGCGAATCTTCGATTCTAGCTCTGGTGCTAACACCCCAGTGGGGCTTTTGATAATAATGTCGGAAACTAATACTTGTTTTTGATTAGCGGCTGGAGTAGTCGGGGTCTGGCTGCTAGGAGTAGTGCTGGGAGTTGTGGCGGCTGGTTTCTGGCGGGGCTGCTGGCGCGGAGCGATCTTTTTTTTGCGCGGTTTCTTCCGACTAGCAGCCACCAAATCCTTGGCAGTACCGATGTCAGCTACATTCTGGGCAGCAGAGACCGCGATCGGTTGGCGTTTGACGATCGAGTTGAGCAAGCTCGGCTGCGCTACTAGTCTCCCAATTTGAGCGGAATCGGCATGGGCGGGGGCGGG
>NZ_JANNDR010000284.1:0-8513 GCF_031378165.1 Chamaesiphon sp. OTE_75_metabat_556 | reverse complement strand
GTGAGCATCCCATCACTGAGCAGTACTGAAGCTGGAATCGCCGACATCAGGAATAAGCGATCGATCACCGCAATCGTCAGACAGCTTGCCAAAACCGCCTTGGCAATGGCGAACAAAAATGCGCCGTCGGCGTGTCGTAATACTTGTTGATAAATCCGAAAAAACCAAAATAAGCCAATCTTGATGGCGATCTCTAACACCACAAAATTAATTTGGTGCCAGATTTCGATCGACATCAGGTCGAGTCCCCGCTCGAAGCCAATCGCCGCACTAATCGCGATCGCCAACAATATGATGTCAACGAGTGTCAGAATTGTGTACTTCCGCTCATTGGAAACCGTATTAATAAGTTTGTCTAAATAGGTATAAAACTTTGAAGAAACCTGAAATTCTTCATCTTTAAACGGTAACTTAATCATTTGCTCAACTTACTTTTTACGAAATTTTTCCAGCATCGAATACCCATCCCCTCGACAGATCCCGGCGATATCGCTCGATCTGCAATACCCGATGGGGAAAGCTCGATGGCTAGTTTTGGCTCACCCCTGCTTGTGGCTTGGAGCTGTGCCTCAATCCACTTATCTCTATAATTCCCACTTATATTGATTAATTCAGCTCGCCAACTACCAGATCGGGATAGTTTTCAATTTTCTTGACAATTGACACAGGGGACGGGGAGACTCGATCGGGATCTAAATTGCTCTTAAAAATGGGGGTAGGGGCAATTCATGAATTGCCCCTACCCACATGCTGAGGAATTATATCTACCTGCGATCAGCCGCTGAATTTAGTAATGCCTGCTAGCCGCTACCACGGTAGCCGACTGCCATCCCAGGAGAAGAATTCGCCACTATCACTGGGGGTTAATCCATCGATGACAGTTAATAATTGTGATACTGTCCGATCAACTGAAAATAACTTTTCGGGCGGGACATTCCGCTGAAATGGCTGCGATAGCTGGGTATCAGTCGTACCGGGATGGAGCGCGACTAAAATCGCCTGCGGACAAGTGCGTTGATACTCGATCGCGGTAGTCCGAATAAACATATTCAAGGCAGCTTTGGAAGCGCGATAACCATACCAGCCACCGCTGTGATTGTCGCCAATACTACCGACTTTTGCCGAAATCGTTGCCAGGATCGATCGATCTGGATGTTTAATTAAGGGCTGGACTTGTTTGAATAACAACAATGCGCCGATACTATTCACCTGAAAATAGCGCAATAATCGATCGCTATCGATCTGGCGCAAACTCTTCTCTGGTTGCAGCTCACCTTCATGCAACACCCCAGCGGAATTAATTACATAATGGAGCGCAGCCGCCTCAGTTTGAATCCGCTGCATTACCGCCGCAATTTGCGCTTCATCGGTAATGTCCATTTGCATACAGCACAATCGCGAATTATCGATCGCCAATAGCTCGGTTGCTGACTCTACTCTTCGATAAGTCGCATAAACGCGCCCGATCTCCGCCTGTGCCAGTAACTGTTGCACGAAGCCCAAACCAATGCCGCGTCCGCCGCCAACAATCAGCGCGGTTTTTAAAGAACTATTTTCTAGATCGGTAGTTGTCATCTGATTATTTACCCGATCGAATCTTCGCAAGCAACGCCTCAAAAGGCTCCCAATCATTTGCTTGGGCGATCGGTTCCCAAATCGCTTCGATTTGCGGGCGTAACAAAATCGTCTGGGGATTCGATCGAGTGAGAATTTTCTCAACTGAATCGAATTCTGCTGGAGATAGATCGCTCAAAGCTTGATGATATAATTGCAACCACTTTTGATAGCCATTATTACCAATAACTTCTGGCATTAATTCCGTCTCATTTAAGATTGAATTGAGATCTTGTTGCCATCTAAGTTTAAAAGCTTGACTCAGATCGTAGAAAAACTGATGATAACCGACTTGAGTATCTGCTAATAATTGGAGCGTTGCGACTAATAACTCATCCCGAACTGGCGTAGCATCTCCATCTAAACCGAGCTTGCATAACATCAGATGTTTGTAATGCGGAAAATAATATTCCTCGAATTTGGCGAGTGCTGAAGTCATTTCCGCAGTGTCGATGACCGCACTCAAAGGCTGCTGAAGTAGCTCTAAATTGAGCTTGCAAATGCCTGGTTGATTGGCGTAACTATAACGGCCATAATGATCAAAGTAAGCAGCCGTAAACTCAGGATTATAGGTTGGTAAAAATGCGTAAGGGCCATAGTCAAAACTTTCCCCAGTAATCGACATATTGTCGGTGTTTAAGACAGCATGACAAAAGCCAACAGCCATCCATTGGGCGACTAATTCAGCGACGCGACGGACGAGTTCGGTATAAAACCGAAGATAACTTTCTGCTCGATCGAACCTACTCAAATGACCGTAATAATATGCAATAACATGATCTAATAACTTCTCAATTAGATCTGGACGTTTGAGATAATTTAGTCGCTCGAAAGTCCCAAATCGAATATGCGATCGACTAAACCGCACCATCACTGAAGAACGCGTCGGCGATGGTTCGTCGCCGCGCCATAAGTCTAAACCCGTCTCCACCATGCTCAAACAGCGTGAAGTCCTTACGCTCATCTGATGCAACGCTTCCGCCGCTAGCACCTCGCGCACGCCACCCTTGAGCGTCAACATCCCATCGCCACCACGGGAATAAGGCGTGCGTCCCGAACCTTTGGTGCCAAAATCGTAGAGTTCCTCGTTGATATCCCGCACTTGTCCGTACAGAAAGCCGCGTCCGTCACCCAAACCAGGATTGTACTCACCAAACTGATACCCGTGATAGCGGAGTGCGAGGAACGGCTGCGCGGGGTTAGCAAATTTGCCAAAGGCTTCGACAAAATGTTCGTCACTAACTCCGGCGGGATCGAGTCCGAGTTGAATCAAGAGATCGTCATTGCGAAAGCGTAAAATCTGCTGGGGAAATTCGGCAGCAGCTACGTCATCATAGTAATCAGCACCTAGCGATTCGAGAGCGGTTTCATAGTTAAGCGCGAGAATTGGATTCATACTTTAATTAGTGGATAGTTGATAGTGAAAAGTGAAAAGTCAGCAAACAGCCGAGATAAAGATTCGATCGCTATAATAAATATGTATTAAAAACATTAATTATTATCTATCCACTATCCACTATCCACTATCCACTATCCACTCTTCACTATTAATATGTCAGACTCTTTAATGTTCAATAACGATGCTTATGTCTTACTGGAGACCGATCGACCGGAGCAGATTCTGACTCCAGCCGAAATGTTTGCCAAACTCCAATCAGTTGTGATTAAGTTTGCCGACGATCTGCCGATCGATGTCCGACAAATTAGTGGCACTGATGCCCAAGTCCAATATTTACTCGATACTAGTTGTGAACTAGACCTGGTGCCAGGAGAGTATTTACAGTGGTACGCCGTCAGACTGGAGAAGTGACCCGCTCTTGATCTTTGGCTAGATCGACGATTAAGGTGACATTAATTTCTTCGTTATCATCATCTGGCTCAATTTTGGCATGAATGCCGGGGCCAAAAAACTTGGTGATTTTTTCCTGTTTTTCCTGCCAGACAGCTAGGCTCATAAATGGCGAATAAAAATTCAAAGTCAGGGCGTAAGCACCACCGATTTCTGACTCTTGGAGACTTTTGAGAATCGGTCGATCGTCATCGCTGGGAGCTAATCCGAGTTTTTCGAGGGCAACATCTAAATGTGCTTCTTGGCCGTAGCGAAAACGGGTGACATCTTTGCGAATTTGATTGAGCGTGGGGGTAGCTTGTTCGTCGCGGAGTTTGATGAGGTTGGCTGGTGTGAGTCGATCGAATGGCACTGGTTCTAGTTCGGCTGATTTGAGTGCCAAACCACCTAAGAGCAGGGGAATACCGTAGAAGAAACCGATCAAATTGAATGTTGCATCTTGGATGGCATACGCAAAAAAGCCGATCAGGGCGAGTAAACCGCCAAGATTGATCAGAACGAGACTAAGAGGAATAAGGCGTAACATAACGATCGCACGAGAGACTGAAGTCTTTTTATTATCAACCAATATTGAGAGTGGGGCTAGGGGTCGGTAGCACCTGTAGAGCAAAGATAGCGGATATGGTAGCTAAATTCGATCGAGATCGTAATTTCGATCGATAATTTGGGAAAGATGTGGTTATGGGGTATGCATTGAGTGCATCGCCTGTCACACCGCAACTTTGGACACAGCAATCATGAGTGTAGATCCCAAAACTCAGAGCTTATTTGAGGCGATCGCCGCAACAAATTTAAATCGAGTCAAACTCGCGATCGATTCCGGCGCAGCTATAAATAGTCCCAACGATCGCGGTCAGACACCGTTAGCCCTAGCTTGTTGCCAAGGCAATCTCGAAATCGTCGATCTCCTCGTGGCTGCTGGTGCCCAAATGCAGCCACGACTGGATTCTAGCGATCGGCTCTCGGCTGTCGGTGACAGCAGTGGATCGGCAGGATCGCCGCTGGCGGCATTTTTAGCGATCGGTGACGATCTCGAACTGGTACCATCACCAGCCAATGTGATCGAGATCCCCTTTGAGAATTTAATCGATCTGATCGATCGACCCGCAGCTAATCATCAGGCTACTCAAATCGAGCAACTGATGCCGCTCGAAGCCCCACAATCGCCAACTGACAATCCCACCGCTGCGTTGCGGCAGATGGCCGCTAATTGGCAAGATCTCAGCTCGGATGCTGAAGCCACCTATACCTTCGATCTCGATGAAGTCTTTGCCGCAAACGATCGAGCCGCCAACACGATCGGTACCGAAATCTTCGCAGAAGACATGACGGTGAGTTCGCTCCAGCAACCGCTCAATAATAGTAGCTTCATACCGGATGAGACTTATGCCTTCGATCTGAGCATCGATCTGGATCGGATGACGATCGCCGCGGCTGAAGATGCCGAGCGGCTGGCGATGCCGATCGAATGGGGCGAGAATGAAACCTACGTAGTCGATAATTTCGCCCAACTGTTACCAGATAGCGATTTAATTGAAGCCCCGCATCCGCATGACCCAATCGCGCAGCAAGTCGCTCAGATCGATCGCTTATTTGAAGCGGAAGGTGAAACCTATGTCGTGGATGACTTTGCCCAACTGTTACCAGATCTCGATCGTCAGCACGACCCGATCGCGCAGCAAGTCGCTCAGATCGATCACTTATTTGAGTCTGAAGGTGAAACAGATCGCTATGTCCCGACTCAAGCTTGGGAAGAAGGTGAAACCTATGCGATCGATCTGGGCAATCTCTATCCCAGCGAAACCCAGATCGATACCGATCTAGATCTGCGTGCAGATCGACACCTGCTGTCCGATCTCGACTCTAGTTTATTTCCAGTTATCGGTGGTGAAGACGAGCCAGACTTCGATCCCGATACCCAAACTACCACCGATATTTTTGGACACAGTGGCATCCAGCCAGCCGATCGAGCACCATTCGTTCCAGCCTATGAGGAAAATGCCACCAATACTTCGTTGATGGCGGCAGCGATCGATGGCGATCTCGATTTGGTGCAACAAGCGATCGCGGCGGGAGCCAATCTCGATCGCTATGACTGGAACTTGGGTTATGCACCGCTAGGCATGGCGATCGATCGCGGATATCCAGAACTAGTAAAGTGCTTGCTCGCCGCTGGTGCCAATCCCCACAGTGGGAGTATTTCCACAACCGCCCTCGGTTTGGCCGCCGAACGCGGCGAGATCGAGATCTTGCAAATGCTCTTACCGCGCGGTATCGACGTCAATGAACCAGTCGGTCGCGATGGTTGGACGGCATTACTATCGGCAATTAAAAATGGACATCGGGCTGTCGTCCAGTTATTGGTCGCGGCAGGAGCGAATGTCAATGTCTGGAGTCGCGGCGAGACACCAATTTTGTTGGCAGCTAAATGTGAAGAACGCGAAATTTATCAATATTTATATCCCCTCGTCAATACCGCCATTCGCCTCTGTGCCGATCGCGATGGCGAACAACTCCTCCAAGCTACCCGCAAACGCCGGATTCGCGAGCAAAATCGCCCAGTGGAAAAATTCATTGAAATGGCGACAGTGGGCAATATCGATGAGGTGAATCGGGCGATCGAGTTGGGGCTGGAAATCGACGAACTCGGTGCCAAAGGTCATACGGCCTTGATGGCTGCGGCATATCACGGACATCGCTCGATCGTCAATATTCTCCTCGCCGCTGGTGCCGATCCCCATCTCCTCAGCGATGATGATGGTTTGGGCGCGGCGGGGATGACCGCATTAATGCTGGCTGCGGGTAGTTTCTTTGCTAGCAATCGCCAACAGATCTGCCAACTGCTAATTGCGGGCGGTGCGGATCTCAATCAACGGGGTGCTGGTGGCAAAACCGCGATCTTCTATGCGGCCTTAGCTGGTTCTGGCTATACCGATTGTGTGGAGATGGCGATCGCCAATGGTGCCGATCTCGATCTCCAAGACGATCTCGGCCATACCGTCCTCTCAGCGGTCGCGGCTGCTGAGAACTATGGGATGTTTAATCTCCTGATGCAAGCCGGAGCTGCCACGACGGGATTAGAGTCAATTCAACTGATCCAAGCTGCGGGTGCTGGCAATGTCGATCGGGTCAAATCCCTATTGGCGACTAATGTCAACCTCGATCTCGATCGCGGTGCGGCGATGAGTAATGCGGCGGCGGCCGGACATACCCAGATTGTCGCACTCCTGATTCAAGCCGGAGCCAATGTCAATCTCCGAGATAAATTGGGCTTTACCCCGATCGCCAGTGCTGCTTATGCGGGCTATGGTGAGATCGTCCAACTCTTGATCGCTGCGGGAGCCGATACTCAAGCTCCAGCAGGTGAGTCCCAAAGTTATTCGGCATTAGAATACGCCCAAATGGGTCTGTATCAATTCCCGCAAGAACATCTCCAACACGCCCAGATCGTGCGGGTCTTGCAGCAATTAGGCGCGCGCTAAAGACGCGATCGTCACTAGTTCGATGGGGTGCTGAAGATCGTCTTGAGCTACCCCCGATCGATCGGCAGCTACATCGATCGCCAATGATGGCACGGTGCCTGGGAAATGATGTTAGCGAACAGCTCCGATTCTAGTACTAAGCGGCATACGTTTGAGTACTAACTCCCAACTCCCATACGGTGGTACAGCAACTCCTAACTCCCAACTCTTTACGAAATAGTACTAAGATTTACGCCACCCAATACTAGTGCGATTTGATCTGCTGTAATACCTCATCTTTAAAAGGATTTTTACCCTTTTTCATCGCTTCGATCCATTGTTGATGCTGGGGCTTGTAGATCGGAATGGATTTAGGATCGTCAATATATGCCTGGAAATCGGCAATTGCCCCTTGTCGATCTCCACTCAAGGCTTTAGCAAGTCCGCGACTTTCTTGATAGTTACCTTTCTGTTCGGGAGTAGCCAGATTCACGGCATTCTCGCAAGCAAACATGACATCACGAGCACGGCGATAAATACTGCCGGAATAGCAGAGGTCATTCCAGGCCGCCGCATCGATTTTGAGAGGAGGATAGAGTTTTTTTGCGCTGTCGTAGAGGGCGAGAGCTTCAGTAATTTTACCTTCCCGAACTTGGGTTTTGCCTTGTTCGAGCCAATTAGCGGCGACTAACTTAGCGATCGCGGTTGCTATTTTGGCAACATCGACACTGGCGTCTAACTTTTGGGCTTGGTTTAATTTAGCTGTTGCGCCGCCAAGATCTCCTTCCGCAGCTAGTTTTTTACTGTCATCTACTAATCTGCGAGCAGTTAATTTTGCCGCTAATTTTTCAGCATTGACTGCTAATTTGGCAACATCGACACTGGAGTCTAATTTTTGAGCTTGTTTGAATTTAGCTGTTGCCGCTGCGAGATCTCCCTCCTGCTGTGCTAATCCTAATCCCTGCCGCACCAAAAATTCGGCGGTTTGGGGAGCTTGCCAGCCGCCATACTGCCGACAAGTATCGATGGCATTTTCTGGTGTTTCCTGCTCGTCTGAAGCATCTTTGGCTGGCGGAGATGTAAAATCTGGATGCAACCGCAAGCGATCGCAGCCCGCTGCGACCCAATCTTGCCACACCACTCCTCGCCACAACCGGACGGTACTATCTTGACCGCCACTGACGATCGTCCGACCATCGGTACTCAGCGCCACCGATTTGACCGCACCAAAGTGCCCTGTCCAAGGCGAACCGATCGATTTCCCCTTTCGATCCCAGAGCCGCACCTTCCCATCTTGACCGCCACTGACAATAGTTTGACCGTCGGTACTAATCGCCACGGAGTTGATGATACCTTGATGTCCTGTCAATGGTGTCCCGATCGGTTGACCCTGTCGATCCCAGATGCGGACAGTACCATCTCGACCGCCACTAACAATGGTTTGACCGTTAGTTGATATGTTCTCAAAAATCTCTGTTGTATAAGGCCGCATCACATCCACGCGGTCAACATTTGGGTTCTTCAAAAAACGGCTAATGTATTGGTATCTATGGTCATTTTTTGAAATGTCTCGCGGCAAGGCTTCCGCT
>NZ_JANNDR010000283.1:0-2621 GCF_031378165.1 Chamaesiphon sp. OTE_75_metabat_556 | reverse complement strand
ATCGCCGCCAAAGCATCGCCAGACATTTCATCCAAACCATCCAATAACAGCCACACCCGCCCCTGCTGGCGCAATCCTTTCCAGTCTTCCCAAGCAGCTTGTAAATTATCTTCGCAAACTTTTTTGAGCCATTTTTTCTTGAGATATTTTTCTAGTGAGTTATCTCCGACATCTGCCAGTGATATCCACGCTACTACCAATGGTGCTGGCGGTTGTTGCTCGGCTTGCTGAATCAGCCATGCACCGATTTTAGTCAGGATCGTAGTCTTACCCGCACCAGGCTCGCCAATAATCGCGATATGTTTGCTCCCAGCAGGTTTTCCCACCACGTCGGCGAGAAAAGCCTCATGCTCGAAGCGTTTGGTTTCGGTGTATTCGGTTTGATATAGCTGAGAACCCTGTTCTGGTGATGGCTCTTCTTTCACCTTGGGGCGTTCTTTCCGCTCGATTAGTCCCAAGGGAACGTGAATATCATCGAGGTTGCGGTTGGATTTGTTGAGGAGGCGGTTGGTGGTGAGGTGTTTTTGGGCTGTGAGGAGTTGGCGCGATCGATCGAGCCAGTCAATCTGAGGAGTGGGTTGGCCGATCGAGTTTTGTGGCAGGATGTTAAAGTCGCCAGCGATATTAAATACGTTCCCCCCTGTCACTTGACCAATTACCTGATTACCATTGCCCTCGACATTTTGCTGAATCCGATCGCTTGGATCTGAATTGTTGGTTGGCGGTGAAATGGTTGGGGTTTGGCTCAATTTCTGCTCGATTTCCGCTAGCTCTACTGCTAACTTGGATAGTTTCTCCTCCTCTGCTAATATTTGCTGCTCCAGTTTAAATTTCTCTGCTGCGTCTGTCTCAATTACTAGAGCCATCCTCAGCCGCTTTACCTTCTCAGTGAGCAGCTCCCATTCTGGCAATAACGCATCTCGCTGCACCGTTAGTTGTTTGATTTGAAAGGGTGTTAAAGCTGTCACGATTGGATTGGTTGGGGTGTTGCGGGTTCGTTGGCGATAGCCTCTCCTTGGAGCATCGATTCTAGTCCTATGCGAGTCGATCGATAGTCATGGAATCTTACGGTTTAAGCGAGTAGCTACACTACAAATAGCATACCCAATTCTGCCTTCAAACATTCTCGCTCCGCACTAACAGGGCACCCACAAGCGGCGTTTTTATATCTAGGGTTCCCCCCGAATAAAAAAACGACAAGACAGGGGATGCCCCTACAGATTGATGGTGCGATCGAGTCTTCTGCCAACCCGATCGAGTGTCAGGTTCCACATCTTGCGATCGAGTAATTCACTTGCTACAATAGGTAGACAAGCTTACAAAATATATGGCACAACGACTCAAGCGGTGGGAATCCCCCCGCAAAGAAGGGAGAAACGACAAAGGTAAAGGTGGTTCGGCACGACAACGCCAACTCAAGAAACGGACTCAGATGTTACGGCAAAAACTTAAAGACCAAGGCAATGACAACAACAGCCAAGGTCAAAATAAAAACCAAAATAAAAAAGGAGAGAATTATGATTCTCTCCTTTTTTTTGTAATGTTAGCTCCGAGTCTGCGGAGGCAGACTTTGCATCACTAGCGACGATTTCAATCGTTGGGTGTCTTTAGTCTCGACTACCGATCGAGATTTTCTCAACTGCCTGACTGACAAACGCTTTCAGAAATTCCTCCTTCCGGTTTAATTGAAATTGTTGCTGCACGGCTTCAGCCATACCGCCATCGCCCCACGATCGATCCCGTTGAAAATAGGTGATAAAACTCCGCCCCGCAATTCGGGTGAGATAGGCAGCAGTGATGCCTTGAATGCCTTTGCCTAGCGCGTAGGTTGTGACATTAATAGTTAGAGCAGTGGAAAGCAGTTGAATGGCACCTTTGACGATACCTAAACTAGTGAGAGTTTTACCGAGGGAAAGGGCTAATTCTTGGGCGGTGTCTTTATTTAAGTCGCAACCGTAAATCTTACCGATCTCGATAATCATCTGGGTATTAATTGCCGCCGTAGCCAGGAAATCGACGACGGGTAAAGGGGTGACGGTGACTACTCCGGCACCGATCCATTGATAGCGATTGACGATTTTCTCGGCTTGACGTTGGCGTTGGGCGTCGATTAATTCGCGGGCTTCGGCTCCCAGTCGCTGGGATTGGAGCAAGATGTTGTCTGCCACCAATTCTTCGCCTTCGGCACGGAGGACAGCAGCTAGGCGGCGGATTAGGGGGAAAATATCGGGGTCGGGTGTAAACATTTCGCCCGATTCTAATCGGACTGGTTGGGGATTAGCCGCGATCGCGATGACATCTTGGGGTTCGATCGCACTCTGGACGCGCTGTTGGAGTTGGGTGACGATTTTATCCCGATCGATTGGTGGATAGAGGTCGGTTTTATTAAAGACAAGGAGCGATCGTTTGCCGATTTCGGCGAGTCCCATTAGAGGGGTATATTCCGACGCTCTGAGGTCGTTATCGACGACGAATAATAATAAATCTGCGGCGGTGGCTAGCTCTCTGGCAATTGCTTCGCGCTGCGTGCCTTCAATCCCTGCTTCGAGAATTCCTGGGGTATCGATGAGTAAAATCTGGCGATCTAAGCCTTTGAGTTCGAGCGTATACGTCTCGCCTCT
>NZ_JANNDR010000230.1:0-1931 GCF_031378165.1 Chamaesiphon sp. OTE_75_metabat_556 | reverse complement strand
AACATGCTTTGTACATCTGCAAATCTTGTTTAGTCATAAAGCAATCTAATTTAATAAAATTACAAAGAACTCTTGTCTTCAATTACCTGCTGCATTTTTTGTTGAAGATCGGCAATACTCAGTACACCTAAATCTCCACCTTTTCTAGTTCTAATACTTAAAGTTTCAGTTTCCATTTCCTTCATGCCAATGACCGCCACAACTGGAATTTTTTCTAATTCCGCTGTGCGAATCATTTTACCCAAACGTTCGTGACTACGATCTAGTTCGACTCGAAAGCCAGCTTGTTTGAGAGTATTAGTGATTCGATTACCTACGGTACGCTACGCGAACGCAATAATCTCTTACTTCTTCCGTGACAGGCAATAATCGCACCTGAATTGGTGCTAACCACAGCGGGAAATTACCAGCATAGTTTTCAATCAAAATCCCAAAAAAGCGTTCCAAAGAGCCAAAGATTGCCCGATGAATCATGATTGGTCGCTTTCTGGTATTGTCCGCCGCCACATATTCCATCTCGAACCGTTCGGGTAAATTAAAGTCTACCTGAATCGTCGAACATTGCCATAATCTACCGATCGCATCTTTGATTTTTAGGTCGATTTTAGAGCCATAGAAAGCTCCACCACCCTCATCGATCGTATAGTTCCACCCTTTAGCATCTAAGGCTTCAATTAAGGCACTTGTCGCCAATTCCCACTCCTCATCTGCTCCCATCGATTTTTCAGGGCGAGTAGACAGATTTATCTCATAATCATTAAATCCAAAGTCAGCTAAGATCTGTTCCGTCAGATTTAAAACTCTCAGAATTTCGCCAGTAATCTGTTCCGGTAAACAAAATACGTGAGCATCATCTTGAGTAAAGCCTCTGACGCGCATTAAACCATGTAATGCACCCGATCGCTCGTACCGATAAACTGTCCCTAATTCAGCCCAACGTAGCGGCAATTCTCGATAAGAATGCAGTTCGTGTTTATAAGTCAAGACATGAAATGGACAATTCATCGGCTTAATTTGATAAGCCCTCTCATCCACATCCATTGAGTCAAACATACTCTCTTGATAAAAATCAAAATGCCCCGATGTTTTCCACAAATCTAGGTTGGCAATATGCGGTGTGTAGAGTAATTCATAATCCGCATCTAAATGTGCTTTCCGCCAGTAATCCTCGATAATATAGCGGATTTTAGCTCCTCATGGATGCCAAAATACTAACCCGCCACCTGCATCTTCTTGGATGCTAAATAGTTTTAATTCCTGTCCGAGTTTACGATGATCGCGTTTGAGGGCTTCCTCTTTTTGGGTTAAATATGTTTCTAGTTGTTCGGGTGTTTCCCATGCAGTTCCATAGATTCGTTGCAGCATCGGTTTAGTTTCATCCCCCCGCCAATAAGTTCCCGCCAGACTTTCTAGAGCGAAACTATTTGGGTCAATTTCACCTGTAGAATTAAGATGCGGCTCCGCACACAAATCCCACCAATAACGTTGCGGTGGAATAATTACTGGTAGTAATAAAGAGGGTTCTAGCTCAAGATCGGGTTTGATTAATTTACCTGTATCGGGACTACCAATAAAGTAACGAGATTCGATCGATTTCAGTGCAATTCTAACTTCAACACAACGGCACGGGCTTCAGCGGACGGCGTTACACCCTGGGCTTCAACCTAGGCTGTTGACTCTGTACCCTTTAGCCCATCAGGGTTCATGCAGAAAATGTGTTGGTCGCTTTGGTTGGAAAACGGCTGTTACAGCCGTTTTCCAACTGTGAAAAATAACACTAATAATTTTTGGGAAAATTACCCGAAAACCAACAAAGTCAACAGCCTAGCAGCTTGTCGGAGAAATAACCTGGAGTATTGACTGTGACTCGATTTCAGTAATCACAGCCTTAAATGCAAAATACTGGCTGGATAATGGTTCTGGGGCTTCAC
>NZ_JANNDR010000197.1:0-1767 GCF_031378165.1 Chamaesiphon sp. OTE_75_metabat_556 | reverse complement strand
CTGAAATTTTTGGTGTGGGATCGGGACAATCATCGCTGGTTAATTGAAGATCTATATTATCAGACACCGATCGATACCAAACTGACTCTATCGCCAGCACTTACAAATATTTCTCTCGATAGACTTCGCGCTACGACGATAACCGATGCGAGTAAACTCGAACCTACTCAAGTCGCCGCGATCTTTCAACCGCAATCTGTCTCCGAAATTCGCCACCTAATTGCGACAGCCCAAAGTACGGGACATAAGATCTCGATGTCGGGAGCTAGACACAGTATGGGCGGGCAAATCGCCGCTCCCGACTCAATCCACCTCGACATGCTGAAATTCGATCGAATTGTTTACAACGCCGACACGACGGTAACAGTCGCCAGTGGTGCCACTTGGAAGCAGATTCAGCTCGAACTTGGCAAACATGGGCGAGCGGTACGGGTAATGCAAGACTCAAATATTTTTAGCGTTGGTGGTTCTTTATCAGTCAATGCCCACGGCAAAGATCCGCGTTTTGGTTCGCTGATTGAAAGTGTGGTTTCTTTTAAACTTTTGAATGCTCAAGGTGCGGAAATTAATTGCAGTCGGACGGAAAATCCCGAATTATTTCGCGCCACGATTGGGGGGATGGGATTGTTTGGCATTATTACTAACGTCGTACTCAAAACCGAGCCAAATTCTACTTACAAATATACCGTAGTTCACAAACCGATCGAGAACGCGATCGACTTTATGGAAGCCCAAATTAAGCGATCTGACTTGGAATCGATCGAAGCCCAAGTCTCGATCGATCGAGATAACTATATCAAAGAAGCTCAAATTTATTACTTCGATAAAGTTCCCAATAATCCGCAACGGCAAGATGATGTCAGTGGCGATAATAGCATTTGGTTGCGAAAATTTGTCTACCGAAATTCTCGCGGTAGCAACTGGGGGAGACAGTTTCGCTGGTTTATTCAAAAACAAATTGGGTCACAATTAGACCCCCAGCAACTTACGCGCAATTCAGCGATGGCGGCTCCCTTTCGGACGATCCAACTGAATGAAGCTGAGACAACTGATGTCCTTCAGGAATATTTTGTCCCCGTTGCGAAGGTACCAGAATTTCTCACCGAGTATCGCAAAATGCTCGCCGAGCAGAAGATGCAACTGCTGAATGTCACGATTCGCAAAGTCAAGCCCGACACTGAAGCCTTGGTGTCCTATGCAACTACCGATATGTACGCTTTTGTGGCTTATTACAAAATCCCCAAAGCTGCGGCGGGAACAACGCAAATGACCGACTTCACACGCCAGATGATGGACTACCTCCAGACGATCGATGGGAAGTTTTATTTGGCGTATCGGGGTTACTATAGTCGATCGCAGATCCATCGGATGTATCCCCAACTTCAGATACTATTCCAACTCAAACAAAAATATGATCCCACCGAGCTATTTACCAATCAATGGTATCTATCCATGCGGTAAAATTGGTGATTGTTGTAACGAGACGCAATGCCGATTTTTTATTTAGATAAATCACAATCCGATCGGTTCGATCGCTTATGTAGAAATAATTATCTTAATTGCGTTGTGAGCGAAATATACTTCAGATGCGTTTAGTTAAAAATTATTGTTTTCGGATCTTATCGATCGCGATCGTATTTATGTTCGTATCGTACATCTTCCCATTACCGACATTAGCAAAAACAATCACGCCACAGTGGGGCTATGAAGGTGATACCAACCCCACAAAATGGGGCAAAATCGCGCGGGATTTTGCCACCTGCGAAC
>NZ_JANNDR010000180.1:0-5455 GCF_031378165.1 Chamaesiphon sp. OTE_75_metabat_556 | reverse complement strand
CTTTTCGGGGGAAGCTTCCCCCGAAAACGTCGCGCCCCAAGCGTTACTTTGGGTATGCCCTACCCTAGTTGCGTTTAAGCAAGTCCTTTTTGATTTGAAACAATATGCCTCAAAATGCTGTTTTGTTTAGTTCCTCTAATGGCAGCATTGTAAGCAATTGTGCGATCTATAAGCCATTGCTTATTCCAGCTTCAGTGCCCCAACTCGCCCAGAAATTTTACCTGCATCGCCAAGGGTGAGATAATTGGATTCGATCGATAGACAATTCACTGTTTAGTTCTCCACCGGCCATTACTAGCACTGATGTTTTGAGGCACCGCAGCCTCATCCATCGCCCCCCGATTTCCAGATCATGTCATCTCACCAAGCTTACTAACAAGCTAAAAGCTAATATGCCAACTGTGAAAAAGCGCACCCTGCTCGGTCAGTGGTTGCTCAATGAAAATCGTCCCAAAGATGGCGGGCATCATCATCAAACTCACCCCTGGTGGCAAGTTATGTGCCTGACTGGGGTTGATTATTTTTCGACATTGGGCTACCAACCAGGGATTGCCGCATTGTCGGCTGGTTCGCTCTCGCCGATCGCGACGTTGATTTTAGTGCTCCTAACTCTTTTTGGTGCGTTGCCCATTTATCGGCGGGTCGCGACAATCAGTCCCCATGGGGAAGGCTCGATCTCGATGCTGGCACAACTCCTATCCTGGTGGCAGGGCAAGCTGTTCGTCCTCTGTTTATTGGGATTTGTGGCTACTGATTTTATTATCACAATCACGCTTTCTGCCGCCGATGCCTCCGCCCACATCATTGAAAATCCCCTCGTACACGAGTGGGCAAAAGGCAATGAGGTAATTATCACCTTGGTGCTAATTGCCTTGTTAGGTGCCGTATTTTTACGCGGTTTCCAGGAAGCAGTCGGGTTAGCAGTGATTTTAGTGGTGCTCTATCTCACTCTCAATTTCATCGTCATTATCGTTGGAGCGCAGCAGATCCTCCAAGCACCAATCGTCCTGACCAACTGGCAACAGCAGTTATTTCGCGCTCATGGCGACCCATTGATGATGGTGGCTGCTTCAGCACTATTGTTTCCCAAGCTAGCTCTCGGTTTATCAGGATTTGAAACAGGAGTAGCGGTGATGCCCCTAGTCAAGGGCAATCCTGGCGAAACTGAAGATAACCCCGCCGGACGAATTAAAAATACTTACAAGTTACTGACAGTGGCGGCACTGATTATGAGCTTCTTTTTGCTCACTAGTAGCTTGATCACCACAGTACTGATTCCCGCTGCTGATTTCAAAACTGGCGGACCAGCTAATGGTCGTGCTTTGGCTTACTTGAGTCACAAGTTTTTGGGAGATGGCTTTGGGACTATCTACGATCTGAGTACGATCGCCATTTTGTGGTTTGCTGGTGCCTCAGCAATGGCCGGACTGCTCAATATCGTGCCGCGTTACCTTCCCCGCTACGGGATGGCTCCAGATTGGGCTAGGGCAACACGTCCGTTGGTGTTGGTGTTTACCTTCGTCGCTTTTGTCGTGACGATCGTCTTTCAGGCCAATGTCGAAGCTCAAGGTGGAGCCTATGCAACGGGAGTATTAGTACTGATGAGTTCCGCAGCATTTGCGGTGACATTATCAGTCAGAAATGGGCGGAACCCTTCACTGGCTAAAACCTTGATGTTTGGCCTGATTACCCTCGTATTTATTTACACCACGATTACCAACACGATCGAACGACCCGATGGTATCAAGATTGCCAGTATGTTTATCGGTGCGATCGTTGCTACCTCTCTAATCTCGCGCGTGATGCGATCGACCGAACTGCGGGTCGAAAATATTCAGATGGATGCCATCGCCCAAGACTTCATTGCCCAAGATAGTCAAGGTACAGTGCGGCTGATTGCCAAACGCAGGCTGGTTGGCGATGACAAAGAATACTACGAAAAAGAACGCGAAGTCCGCGACGATAATCATATTCCCGAAACAGACTCAGTACTATTTTTAGAAATTCAGATCTCCGATGCTTCCCAGTTTGTGGAAACGATCGAAGTCCAAGGGGTCAGGGTAGGCAGCTATCGGATTCTCCGTGCCAAAGGAGCTGCCGTCCCCAATACGATCGCGGCCATCTTGCTCCACATTCGGAATCAAAATCAGAGCGGACGCTACCCTCACGCTTACTTTGGCTGGGTAGAAGGGAATCCCATTCAATACCTGATGCGCTTCTTACTCTTTGGGGAGGGCGACACCGCTGTCGTGACCCGAGAAGTGATCAGACGTGCGGAGCCAGATCCAGAGCGTCGTCCAGGTATTCATGTCGGCGGCTAAGATCGACAAACAGCACTTTCCTGAATTGTGAAGTACAATCTTTTCCCCGCTCCCCCCTTTCCGAACTAATGACGTACTGAATATTACTAGAAAGTGCTGTAACGTGAATTTGGGATCGGAGGTAAATATTAACCCAATCCCACTAATTTTGCACTCAATTCCCACATCTTCAGGGCTTTGTCATCGCTAGCCTTGTCTGACAATTCCTGGACGAAGCCTTTGCGTCCGGCTTGTTGGCGATTACCCCAACTCCAATGCACCCCAGACTGTCGAAATTCAGGATCGGCAACCACTTGCGCCACCCGTTCGCCAGCTAATTCTTGAGAGACATAACCCTTGGTGATATTTTTCTGAAACCAGGGGAAAATCTTTTGAAATAAGGGATAACTATTGCGAAATAGGGGTGTGTCAGCGACACAGCCAGGATAGAGCGTATTAAAGACAATCCCCGTCGCGTCGTGGTAACGACGGTGCAATTCTCGACTGGTCATCATATTGCACAGCTTACTATCTTTATAAGCTTTACCTGCCTTAAATGGTTTACCGTCAATCATCGCAATTGGTGCTTTGAATCCCGCCACCAAACCCTGAAGTTCACCCAGATCGGCCGGAGCGGGAATCGGAATCTTGCCCCCCAGCTCCTTAGAATTGGCTGTAACCGTCCCCAAAATAATCAATCGCCGATCTAGTGCCGATGCAGTTTTTAAGTCTTCTAGCAGCAAATTACACAGCAGGAAATGACCGAAATGATTGGTAGCGACGCTCAATTCGTAGCCTTCAGGCGATCGCATCGGTGCTTTAAGCAAGGGTAAATACACCGCCGCATTACAGACGAGCGCGTCGAGAGCTTTACCAGTCGATCGAAACTCATCGACAAATTTCTTGACGCTCGCGAGGGAGCCGAGATCGATATGCATGATACTGTAACTATCGAGCGACATTCCGACTGATTGTGCGGCCTGTTCTGCTTTAACAAGATCGCGACAAGCCATCACGACATGCCAACCTCTGGTTGCCAGAGCTTTGGCCGCATATAACCCCACTCCCGATGAGGCTCCGGTGATGATTACTGTTTGTTGTGTCATGGCGTTTGAATTGAGCTTTTGCGATCGTTAGTGTGAATATTCTAAGCTCCCACGATCTCTCGCAACGCCTCGATCGTCAGAATTGACAATAAACTTTGAGCTAGCGGTTACACTGTTAACTGCATCGAGCGCAAATCGATCTAGCGCACAGCGAGACAAAAATAGTCGATTTCTAACCCTAAACTCCCAACTATCCACTATCCACTATCCACTATCCACTTCCCACTAATTTTAACGACCATGCCAATGCCTGCAATTCAATGGTATCCCGGACATATTGCCAAAGCCGAACGCCAACTTCAAGAACAGGTAAAAAAAGTTGACGTCGTGTTGGAAGTGCGAGATGCCAGGATTCCGTTTTCTACCTACCATCCCCTCTTAACCACCTGGATTGGGAATAAACACAAATTATTGATCCTCAATCGGGTTGATATGATTCCGCCGACAGTCCGCGAACAGTGGTTAGAGTGGTTTACGTCCCAAGGTGAACAGCCCTTTTTTGCGAACGCCCAACAAGGTACGGGCGTAGTGGCTATTTCTAAAGCCGCTCAATCAGTCGGTGTCGCCATCAACCAAAAACGCAAAGAGCGCGGGATGTTACCGCGTCCAGTTCGGGCAGTCGTGATTGGGTTCCCCAATGTGGGTAAATCAGCTCTGATCAATCGACTGCTCAATAAGCGTGTGGTCGAAAGTGCCAGGCGGGCTGGTGTGACTCGATCGCTCCGGTGGGTGAGGATTTCCGACCAGTTAGAATTATTAGATGCCCCAGGGATTATCCCTGGCCGACTCAACGACCAAGCCGCAGCGGTGAAACTCGCTATTTGCGACGATATCGGCGAAGCGGGTTACGATCGCCAGAGTATGGCCGCAGCACTGATCGAGCTGTGTCAGGAGTTGGGCTATCTGGATGGATTTCATGCCAGATATGGTTCGGTACCAACGACCTTAAGCGGAGAAGAATACTTGCATAACCTCGCTAATGACAAGTATCGCGGCGATCTGGAACGGACATCCCATCTGATTCTCAATGATTTTCGGACGGGAATACTCGGGAGCATCCCCCTGGAATTACCAGACAATTCCCCTGCTTAAATTATGGATTACTAGCGATCTCGATCTCACATTCCCACCCACAGCGCAGCAATACTTGGATGACAGCTCGGATTCTGTCATACCGGCTCTAGCTCTCTAGCGAACTTTCCTGGTATATTTAAGCATTACTAAATGTTTAAACCTGCATTCGCCTAGTCTACTGAGTCCCGATCGATTTAACGAAAAATGCATATTGCGTGGCTGGGAAAGAAAACGCCTTTTTGTGGCAATGTTACCTATAGTCGAGAAATTACTACTGCTTTAACTAATCGTGGGCACAAAGTTAGTTTCATGCATTTTGCTGACACCAAGGCTGATGGCGATGAAGTGCCATTACCTTTTTTATACAAGTCTCAAGTATATACAATTCCCACAATTAGAGCCAAACGGGTACTCGAACGTTCGCTCCGCCGCCGCAAACCAGATCTCGTTCATGCTTCGCTAAGTTTGTCACCTTTAGATTTTCTGCTCCCAGAAATTTGCCAAGAACTAGATTTACCGCTGATTTCGACATTTCACACTCCTTACGATGGCAAACGGCGGAATGTCACTTCGACGACCCAATTACTCGCTTACCAACTATACGCACCGTTTTTAGCTAAATACGATCGGACGATTATTTTCTGTGAAGAACAGCAAGATTTATTAGTTAAATTAGGTGTCCCACGCGATCGGCTGATCGTGATTCCTAATGGTGTAGATGAGCAAAAATATACACCAGGGATCAGTAATCTCAAAAATGAGTTTTTAGCTAGGCAAATCTACGTTTATCAAGGTCGGATTTCGACCGAGAAAAATGTCGAATCGCTGCTTAAAGCGTGGAAATACTGCAACATGAGTAACTATGGTTGCAAATTATTATTAGTTGGCGACGGCCCACTCCGACCCAATCTCGTACCATTTTATAATATCGAACATGGTGTGGTCTGGTTGGGCGCAATTCGCGATGATGCACGG
>NZ_JANNDR010000174.1:0-18085 GCF_031378165.1 Chamaesiphon sp. OTE_75_metabat_556 | reverse complement strand
GTTTGAGGCTTTGGAACTACGTTCCTAGTTTTCCTTCACTCTGCGCCATAAATCGCTGGATTGATCGCGTTAATTAGTTCGTCCGAGGCAATGTAATTGTCTCGGACTACTTGTTGGCAGCGCAGGCAGGCGGCTGCGCCTTCTTGGTGCCACCAGCGACAGGTGGCTCGAATCGCACAAGTGGGTAGCCTGTCGGTGACAAGTGGTAATCCAGCGACGATCCTAGTGGTGAGGCGACAGTTGGTGCCATCAAAATGTCGGCAGCCCGTTTCGATACAAGTAGCCGCAATCCGAAAAATTTCGGTAGGTTTGACGGGGGCATCGAGCGCGAGTAACTCTGGGGGAATGGGTTTGACTCGATCGAGATGAACGACATGGGGCGTTTCTGGAGTACCTACCACGATCCCGAAAATGACGCTACCAGACATGTCGGTGTCAGCACTGGGATACATTAGCGATGTTGACGATCAATTTGACTGACGCTGGGACATAATCCTTCAAAATTCTTCAGTAAATTATTTTTTTGGTGGCTGGGTAGACGGATTGACTCTCAGCTAATAATTGCTCGATCGAGTCTAATAATTCTGCCTGTCCCCAACCGCGATACAAACTCGCCGCGATCGCCAGTCCCCCCGCACCGACGCCTTCTTTGACAAAACCTTGCTCGTAAACTTGCAACTGGGAATATTGAGAATTGGCAAAACTTAACTGGGTGGCGATCAGCGGGATGGAGGGAATCGATCGAGCGAGGGCGACAGTATCGCCAGATCGATCGGTAGCAACCCAAGCAGTCGTCCCGACGACGATTTGAGCCGTATGAATTTCCATCCCTTCCTCAATTCCAATTGCGTGAATTAGCGCGGCTACAGCCAGCATTTGCGTCCCGCCAGCGAGTAAAACACCACAACTGCGACTGGCGGCGATCGCCATACCAGCAACGACGATTTGCATCGGATCGCCGATCGCCGCCACCAAGGCGAGGGGAGAGAGTGGTAAAGCTAGTTGGGATAAGCCGCGATCGACTATTTCGGCTTTCTGCTGATGATTGCAAACGGGGTGAGAGCTATTGACTTTGCCGAGTGCGTCGATGCCCAAACCCCTGAGCAGACTCAATGCGGTCGTCGTACCGCCGACGACACATTCGCCGACGATCAGATAACTATCGGCACCTACTTCAGCCGCTAATTTGGCACCCCAGTGTAAGCCTTGCTGATAGAGTCGTTCGACGGTGGCAAGTGGTAATGCGGCACCTGTCGTCAGACAGGTAGCGGGCATTCCCCCCAGATCGATATGAGGGATCGTTGGGGGTGTCGGCAAGCCAGCATTGAAGATATAGACAGGTAGAGCCAATGCCGCGACGATCGCCCGCGAGATATAGACGGGCGATGCGCCCGCAATCAACGGGGGCAGGGGGTAATCGGGGTGAGGCTGTACCCCATTTACCAGAAATTCGGCATCAGCGATCGCGGTGTACTGCCGATCGGCTGGGGTTTTTCCTGCCGCTGAAATCCCTGGAATCAGACAAGTCTGTGTAAATCCCAATACGCAAGCAAATACTGGCAATTTTCCTCGATACTTTGCCAACCACTGTTGTGCGGGGATGGGTTGGGTATGGAGTTGGAGCATTTGGGGGATGGGGGACTGGGGGACTGGGGGACTGGGGGACTGGGAAACGGAGTTTGCGCTAATGGGGGTGCTTTTGGGAATTATTGAGATAACTATGCTCGATCGCTTAATCTTGAGATCTTCAACATGCCAGAATCTAGAGGAATGGATGCACCAGATCGATCGCGAACCATCCTGATTGTAGAAGACGATGCCATCTGTCGCCAAGTGCTCTGTGGTTATCTGCACCAAGACACTCGTTACACTTATACCATCTTGGAGACAGACACTGGGACAGCGGGATTGGAGCAGTATCAGATGGCTCAACCAGATGCCATCTTGCTGGATTATTTGCTGCCAGATATGGATGGGTTGGAGTTTTTGCAAGCTTTGCAAGCACAGATTAATAAGCCCGATCTGCCCGTGGTGCTGTTGACAGGATCGGATCGAGCTGACTTGGCAGAACTCGCGATCGACTCCGGCGCGCAATCATACCTGAGCAAGCTAGACTTAACCGCTGAAAACTTGCGGCTGTCGCTACATAGTGCCATCAAGCAGGGCGAACTCCTGCGACAAGTCGCGACCCTTACCACGCAAAACGATCGCCAGTTAGCCGTCCTCCAGCAGCAGGAATCACAATTGCGATTGGCGTTGAAATCTGCCCAGATGGGGATTTGGGATTGGGATTTGACGATCGATCGCATCCACTGGAATCGCGAACAAGAACTATTATTTGGTCTGCAACCAGGGAGTTTTGACGGTAGTTGTGCATTTTTCTGTCGCTGTATTCATCCTGAAGACTTGGATACTGTCCGCGAATATATCGGGCAATCGACCGAACAGCGGGGGGGCTTTTGCCATCAATTTCGGATTATCTGGCCGAATGGCAATATCCATTGGATCGAAGTGCGGGGTGAGACATATTTTGATGCTACTGGACAAGCGATCCGCATGATGGGTACGGTGGCGAATATCGACGATCGCCAGCAGGCACAGCAACTCCTCCAAGATCGATTGGAGCAACAACGACTGGTAATGGATTTGACGCTACAAATTCGGAGATCGCTCGATTTGCATGAAATCCTTCAAACCACTGTCAACGAAGTCCGTCAATTTCTCCAAACCGATCGCGTAATTGTCTATGAGTTTTCACCAGACTGGAGTGGTACGGTGATTGTCGAATCTGTCGGTGCGGGTTGGACGCCACTGCTCGGTACGCAGATTTATGTCAGTCTGATTGAATCCTTTCTAGCCGGATTTCATCAAGGATTGCCCGTCGCCTATGGCGATGTCCGCAATGCCGACGTGGCGCAGTGGTATCTGCAACTCTTAGAAAATCTCCAAATTCGCGCCAACTTATTGGTACCGATCTTTAAAGGCGATGACTTATGGGGGCTACTCGTCGCCCATTACTGTGCGGCTCCCCGTCAGTGGCAACCTTCCGAAATCGAGCTAGTCGATCGATTAGCCAGTCAAGTCAGTATTGCGATCCAGCAAGCCGATCTGTTTGCGCGGGCACAGACGGAATTGACACAACGCAAACAAGCCGAATTGAATCTGCAACTGCTCAATGCCGAACTCGCCCAGCGTCAGTCTGTCGAACAACTCAAAGATGAATTTATCGGGATTGTCAGCCATGAACTGCGGACGCCGCTGACTTCGATGCGGGGCGCATTGGGGCTATTGGCCATGGGCGTCCTCGATGACGAACCAGCGCAGATGAAGCGCACGATCGAGATTGCCGCGATCGAGACCGAACGCCTAGTGCGGATGGTCAATGATATCCTCGATCTGGAAAAGTTAGCCGCAGGTGGCGATACCCACGCACCAGAGTGGTGCAATGCCTTGGAGATTGTCGAACGCGCGAGCGAGGTGATGAGCGGTCGGGCGAAAGCCGATCGAGTGACGATCGAAGTTGATTGTCCGGCTGTCGAGATTTGGGTCTTACCCGATCGGTTAATGCAGATTTTTACCAATTTGCTCGATAATGCCCTCAAATTTTCACCACCAGGGAGTACTGTCTCGATCGTTGCCACTCTCATCGATAATACGATGCCTGGTAATTTGACTCAAGCTGACTCTGAGCCACTCTCCGCCAATAGTCCCGCCCACTCGATCCAGTTTGCCATTACCGATCGCGGTCGCGGTATCCCTGAAGATAAACTCGAAACCATTTTTAACCGCTTTCAACAAGTCGATACCTCCGATGCTCGCGATCAAGGGGGTACTGGCTTGGGATTGGCAATTTGTAAATCGATCGCCTTACAACATCAAGGTCAGATCTGGGTAGAAAGTAAATGGGGGCACGGTAGTACGTTTTTTGTGACGTTACCGCAACCAATGGCTAAAACCCGATCGAACTAGGGCACTTTAAATAAAGTAGCGTTATCTAGCCCAACTCCCCGCTCCCCATGAGTATCACCAGTCAAAATAACGTCAAATTCAAAGACTTAATTACTGAGTTCAATCAGATTAAAACAGATGCTTTTAGTGGTAATTTAATCGTGCGGGTCGAACGGGTGTCCAGTTGGATGTTGTGCTTTACATCGGGACGGCTGGCTAGCGTGAGCGGAGGGATTGATGCGATCGAGCGATGGCAGCGCAATTTGGCATTAGCGGCGAGCGAGGCACCGCTCCTGTGTCGGCAAGACATCCTCTTCAATACCAATAAACTCGCCCAGGAATGTGCGGTTAAAGAAGTTTTATTTGACATTATTCAATTCAGTCAAAATCGGGGAGATCGATTATTTTATCAATTAATTCCTGTCAACAATAATAATATTAGATCGGTTTTGCCATTATTAGAATTGCAAGCAATTCTCACCGAGACGATTCAAGCTTGGCAAGAGTGGGAAAATCGCGGTCTAGCTAGTTATGCACCGAGCTTGGTACCGGTTGTCAACCACACAGCGCAAATTTTGGTGGTTGATCGCCACCCAGACTTGCAATCGCTAATTTCCGCCATTGACGGTCGAAAAACACTGCGGAGTTTGGCAATCCACCAGCAAAAAAAATTAATTGATGTTGGCGAATCTTTGTTGTCATTATTCACATCGGAACTAATTACACTCTCGCCGATCGAATCGATCTCGGCTGAGGGAAATCTGCCACAGCTACCTCGAGATCCTGCCGCCAGCAGACTCAGCCAAACAACTACTACTTCAGATCTCAAATCTACCGCAGCGATCGTCGCTCGGACAGAGCCTAAAACAGTCGGCGCGCTGATTGCTTGTATCGATGATAGCCCGATCGTCTATAAAAGTTTGGAGAAAATTATTGCCGCACACGGTCATCGATCGTTTGGCGTTCAAGATCCGCTCAAAATTATTCCCAGCTTGATTAGAAATAAGCCCGATTTGATCTTTCTGGATTTGGTGATGCCAGTTACTAATGGGTACGAAGTCTGCGAACAAATTCGCAAAACACCCTCTTTAACTAAGGTGCCGATTATTATTTTAACGGGTAGCGATGGCTTGATCGATCGAGTACGCACTAAATTTGTCGGTGCTAATGGCTTTTTGAGTAAACCAATTCAAGCTGAGGCGATCGTCAAAACGATCGATAAATATCTCAAGCAAAAACCAGCAATCGTACAAGTCAGCTCGCCTGTCAAATCCAAGCAGACTTTAGTTCATGCCGCACCTCGTCAACAACTATTACAGATCCCCACTACTGCCAAGCGCGTCTTGATCGTGGATGACGATCGCAATATCCGCGAAGTCGTGTCAATGTGTCTGCACAAACTCAAAGGTTGGGATATTCTGACTGCGGCTTCTGGACAGGAGGGTTTAATCGAAATCGCGACCACGACTCCCGATGCGATCGTCTTAGATCTGATGATGCCAGAAATGGATGGATTGGCTTTCTTGCGCCAGTTACGCGCCCAAGATGCAACGAGAATTATTCCGGTCATTCTCCTGACTGCTAGTCGCAACATCCCAGCAACACGGCGATTGCAAGAATTAGGCGTAGTTGAGACGATCTCCAAACCATTTCTCCCGATCGATCTGGTGCGTCAGATCGATCGGGTGTTGGCGGTTTAGGGGTTAGGTTTTAGGTTTTAGGGGATAGAGGTTTTGAACGCAAGCGTCCTTAATTAGCTCAGTCCCCAGTCTCTCTACAATCCGATCGAGACTTCATCGCCTTGAACGGTGACGGGATAAGTTTTGATGCTTTGGGCTGATTTACCGACACTGAGTACTTGATGCGACCATTCAGGCAACGGAATGCCCACAAATGAGTCTACCCACTTGATATTTGCTCCAGTCGTCAGATCGAAAGTCGCACCATGCCAACGACAGGTAACAGTGCGATCGCAGACTTTCCCTTTCGCTAAGGGCATTCCCAAGTGGGGGCATTTATTTTCGACGGCGTAGATTTTATCATCAATTTTGGTCAAGATTACTTTCTGGTTATCGACTTTGACCGCTAGCAATTCACCTTCTTTTACTTGGCTGGTAGTAGCAACAGAGACAGTTTTCATAGCTTAATGATAAATTTTTGATAGTTAAAACTAGATATTATTAGCCTACCAGGATGTTCGCCGCAATTTTCTAAATCTCATCCTGATCGAGCATTTCTACACAATTGCTAGTAACTGAAGTCCTTCGCCGATGAGAATCGCCGCCCACACAAAGATCCCGATGCCTGCGGCGGCGGCGGCAATATCTTTGATGATGCCAATCTGCGGATTTTGTGCTGGTTCGACAAAATCACACAAGTTTTCGATCGCACTATTGAATAATTCGCCGAGTAACATTACCCCTGTTGCCAATAACACGATCGTCAAATCGACCCATTTGTAAAAAACACAAGCTAATATCAAAATGGGGAGCGATAAAACAAGTTTGTAAGCAACACTGAAGTCAGTAATGACTGCGACACGTAGACCTTTTAAGATAATTCTAAATTTTTTGAGAGGATGATAACCAGGAATACTATATTTCTTCGGCATGGCTAAATCCTCCTCAATAAATAGTCAGATGAATAATCTATAAATGCCAATAGTAGTTGAGTTTAGTGCTACTTATGATATTAACAAAGATACTTAACCTTTGCTTAGATTGGTTGGAGCGATCGCATAAATCTTTGTAGTTGTCTACTCTCTAGTGCTAATACGCGCCGTGCAAAATCGCGATCGCGATCAATTAGATCGTCAAAAGCACTAACTGGCACTGCCAAAATGCGGGTAAAATCGCCTGCAGCCACGATCGTATTCTGAGAGTCGCTACGGGCGAGGACTTCTAATTCGTCGAGGGTTTGTCCTAATTGGAGCCGCTCGATGCGGACTTGTCGATCTGGTAAATGGAAGAGAATATTCGCATTTCCAGATATTAATAGCAGGAGTTCGCGACAGGTATCACCAGCTTCGGTAATCACTTCATTATTAGTAAAGGTTCTAACTTCGGCACGCTCTGCGAGCGCGATTAATGTCTCACTGTGCATCCGATGAAAGAAATCACTATTAAATAGATGTACTGCTTTTTCTAGTAATGGGAAACTAGCAAGTTGTGGCAGCTCTGTAGCTGCCGACAAGATAATTT
This sequence comes from Chamaesiphon sp. OTE_75_metabat_556, assembly GCF_031378165.1. Lineage (NCBI taxonomy): Bacteria > Bacillati > Cyanobacteriota > Cyanophyceae > Gomontiellales > Chamaesiphonaceae > Chamaesiphon > Chamaesiphon sp. OTE_75_metabat_556. The sequence continues at coordinate 10,937 of NZ_JANNDR010000174.1, read as the reverse complement.
TGACTGTTTCTTGTAGTAGTAAAGATGAGTTTTGAAGGCTAGCATAATTGCGCGCAATCGTGTGGCTGCGATTCTCTTTCAGAGAGGCTTCTGCGCAGGCAGGGGCTTCGCAGAAGCCAACGAGATCGAGTTGCGCGATGATGTACAGACAAGCTGTTTGAATCAGGGGACTGCGATCGTCGAGTAATGGTGCTAAAGATGTTAAGGTTTGTTCGATCGAATAGTCGATCGAGCAAGTATTTTCAATTCCTTTTAAGGGTGTCAATCTTGCCAAGATCTCTGGATGAATTCGAGCTTGCCAATTTTCTGATTCTAATAGTTCTAGCAAAACTACTGGAGCTAAATCGCCCAATTGTTGCGCGAGGGAGATGGCAGATAGATCGTGATTCAGGCTTACTAATATTTCTAAAATAGTACGGACGATTAATTCTTTCTTGTGATGGATACTACTTCTCAATAACATCAAAACGGCTTGATATTCGTGCAAGATTGGTTGATTGAGTCCGCGATAGCAGGTAATCAGAGTAGGTAATTGGGCGAGCAAAAATTCCGCTCTCCGTATGTTGCCAGCATCAGGCGAAATCCCACTCATAATCCAAGCTTCTTCTTGAGGATCGATCGAATATTCCCGCCGCAAAGCATTGATTTCTGCTGAGTCTGGATCGAGAGTGCGATCGAGATTGGTTAAATCTTGCCGTTGTTGCAATCGCATCAACCGTTCTAGTGATTTGCGATAGCCAGTCAAGCGAATTTGATTTTCTAAGCTCCGTTTTCGGTCGGGATTTAGCAGCTCTGGATCTTCAATTCCTAACTCTTCTAATACCTCACGGTGCTCGTCGTCGGTAATGCCTAATTCCTGACGCAATTGTTGCAATACTTCTAAACTACTAGAATAATTAGCATAGCCTTCTTCCAAGGCTTCGCGTACAACACCTTTATAAGCTGCATGTCGTTTTTCTCTCGTAAATCCAGGTAAAACTTTGGCTAAAATATACACTTCATGAGTATTGAGATCGCTCAAAGATCGTCCCTCTACATACTGGGAAATATCTAGTTGTAATTTCTCCAACTGCTTGCGGAATCGACTTGCCAAATTTTCACGCGAATATAGATCCGGGCTAAGTCGCCAAGTCTTGTAGACCCACAATGTACTCAATAATACTAGAGTCATTTCGTAAACATATTGAAACGAAATCGGCATCAGTTGGACGAGAGGACGACCGCCAAAGATAAAGAAGAAATTGAAGATGAAAAATGTACATAGTGTAAACACGCGATGTCGAATTACATCCGGCGTCAGCTTGAGATCGCGTCTATGACGATTAGCTTTTGCCCATTGTTCAATCGATCTTCCCACCCGATATCCGATCGCGGTAGAGATACCCAATGTGAGCGGCACGGCTACAATTTTGGGGATATTAATCACTTGTCCGAACAGATAAAATCCCGGACTTAGTAAAGATGATAACTGGTCGGTTTGTCTCGCCCACACACCGGAAATATAATAATCCCAACTACCTGCATACAGATAATAATAACCAAAATAACCGATGACTAAGCCCACATAACCATACCGCAGCCACGACACCTCTGGTTTATTCAAACTATCCCAATAAACGCGTTCTGAGTCGATATCGATGCAAGGATTTTGACAAGCAACACAGGCGCTTTGCTCTTTACCATCTGGTAATACCGTCCGACACATCGACTGCGTAATTGATGTATCGCTGATATGTGCTTTACTACTAAATAACCCGCCAGGTTCGCTATAAATCTGTTGCACCGGAGCCATCGGACAAAAATAATTGCACCAAGATTTACCACCATATAAATGACCGACGGTAATCGCCGCTGCGATCGTCAATAATAGCCACAGTGCTAACACCAATCGATCGGCATTAAAGAACAAAATTCGCCCGCACAATCCGACAAATAGCCAGCCGAATTGGACATATGGATAATTCTTACCTAACCACGAATCAGGCTTGACTTTTGCCAGCTCATACCGTACTTTTCCCGTATTCGGATTTTCGCGTTTGAATTGTCTTTGCTTGCCCAGTGCGCGGGGAATTTGTGATAGAAATGATAACGGGCAAATCCGTCGCCACAGTTCGTGTCCGAAGATTAGCAAAATAAAGATCGACGCAGGTACGATCGCACCCCAAAATAAGGTCGTAGCTAATGGATAAGGCTGTTCGACGAGACACTTTCCCTGCACAGAAATACAGCTATCTGACAATCTTAATGGACTCCAAGGATGATTTGGCTCGGTCAATACTGGCGTCCAAGGATCGTAAAATAAGGATGCAATAATCAGCAACCAGGCGATCGTTAATAGCCAGCGAACCACATGCATTCGCCGTTCGGGTAGCTGTGAAAACATATAATAGGATTAGATTAATTGATAATTGATAATTGATAATTGATGATTAAGTCGTTAGTGTGAGGATTTTAGCCCTTGTTCTTTGTTTCCTAGTAGTAAAGAGGATGAATCTGTCTATTCGATTGATCGAGAGCTATCTATATGAGCCGATATCTGAATGGTGGGCAATGCTCACCCTACTTTTTTATCTACTCTAGTTATGCTATTCAAATTTAAATAGCGAACTGTGGCGATACAACATTTTAGGTTTTTAAAAATTGATTGACATCATTCGATCGGATGATTTATGTCAACTATAGCAATCCTATTTGAGTTCCTTGCAGTAACGATAACCTGTAGGGGCGGTGCCTTGTGCCCGCCCTCTGGGGTTTAAGCTTTTCAGTTAGGATGGCTATAGATGTAAATTTGTGGCGGTGGATTTATGCTGGTAATCTTATTCACGATCGGAATTTACGATCAGGTATACCATATTTATCCACCGAGCAATCGAACATCATCTATTCATCATCATGAGCGAAGCGATGATAGAGGAAGTCGAGAGCATAATTGCGTAAGTTATAGTACTCAGGATCTTCCATAATTAGATCGCGATCGCGCAGTCGATCGAAAGGTATATTTAGAATTTCACCAATTTTCGCAGCAGGGCCATTTGTCATCATTACTAATCGATCTGCTAAAAATAATGCCTCATCGATATCGTGAGTAATCATCAAAACGGTGCAATTTTGTTCGCCACAGATCCGCATCAATTCTTCTTGCAATTCCTCCTTGGTAATTTGATCTAAAGCTCCAAAAGGTTCGTCTAGAATTAAGATTTCGGGACGAATTGAAAGAGCGCGCGCGATCGCGACCCGTTGACGCATCCCTCCTGATAATTGCTTGGGCTTTTTATCGGCTGCATCTGACAATCCCACCATTGCTAAATGCTCATTGACGATCGAGACTTTTTCAGCTTTGGACTTCTGAGGAAAGACTGAATTAACTGCTAAATAAATATTTTCAAAAGCAGTCTTCCACGGTAGAAGTGCATAACCTTGAAACACCATCATGCGATCAGAGCCAGGTTTGAGAATTGGTGCTCCTTTTAGTTCGACTCTGCCAACGGTAGGTTGACTGAAGCCAGCAATCATATTGAGTAGGGTTGATTTACCACAACCTGAATGTCCGATTAGACAAATAAATTCGCCTTTATCGACAGATAAATTGACATTTTCTAAAACTGTATAAGTCCCTTTTGCGGTGGGGTAGATCTTAGCAACATCTTCAACTAGTAGAAAAGGATTTTTGGTGTTAAGTTTTTGAGGATTTTGAGGGGTAGTTTTAAATGCTGTCATAATATTATGTGGTTTTTAAGCGATCGATCGGTTGTTTGGGAGGTTGGGCGGGTTCGTTATTAAGTTATCTGTAGACACAAAATTTTCTAGCAAAAACCCGCCCCTACAGATGGTTGTGTCGGGCAGATTATAAGATAACTTCTGCAACTGAAATTGGACGTTTGATTTTTAAACTATTGAGATAAGCGATCGGATCTTTGGCATTGAATGGCACCCCATCGAATAACTCGATCGAATTGAGTCCATAATCGACATCAAAACCCAGCTCTCGCGATCCGGTACTAAAAGTACTAGTCCGACAAACGCGCTCCACAACCTCGACCCAATTGCGCGGAAATGGGGTAATTCCCCAGCGAGCCATTTGCGTAATAATCCACAATTGTTCGGTACGACTAGGACGATTTAAACTATTGCCAAAAAATTGCGGATGAGCGTATTCTTTGTGTGGATCGTGGATGCCAGAATCATTCTTCGGATTCTCTTGCAGAGAGGCTTCGCCAACGGCAATCGTAATATATTCGGCTTTCATTCCGAGATATTCTTTCTGAGCTAGCAGATGCCGAATTTCATTGACATTATTGGGATCGGCGCAATATTGGCAGGCTTCGAGCAATGCTTTGACGAGGGCGATATGTGTATTTGGATAAGCATTTGCCCAATCTTCTCTGACACCTAAAACTTTGCCCGGATGCCCATTCCAAATGCCTAGATCGGAGGCAATTGTAAAGCCTTTACCTTCACTAGCTGCCCGATAATTCCAGGGTTCGCCGACACAATAGCCATCGATCGTGCCTGCTTTGAGATCCACTACCATTTGTGCGGGTGGAATCGTCATTAGGTTCACATCATTGTCAGGATCGATGCCACCAGCCGCCAACCAATACCGCAATAATAGATTGTGCATCGAAGATGGGTGTACCATCCCAAAATTGTGACGTTTTTCGGGAGTATTTATGATGAATTGGTGGAAGTCATCGAGAGTTCTAATATTTTGTTGGTAGAACTCTTCTTTTAAGGTAATCGCATTACCATTGCGTGCCATTGTCAGCGCGGTAACGACGGGCAAAGGGATATCGTTATTACCACCTAAAGTCAACCAGGCAGGCATTCCAGAGGGCATTTGAGCGGCATCGATATAGCCGCCGCTAATCCCATCGACAATGCCCCGCCAGCTCGATTCTCGTGCCAAAGTAACCTCATCTAAACCATGTTTGAGAAAGAAGCCTTTTTCCTTCGCGATCGCTAGTGGCGCGCAAGCAGTTAAAGGTACAAATCCGAGTTGAAGATTGACCTTTTCCAAGCCATGATGCGCGAGGACTGTTGTCTTTTGGGCACGGATTTTTTTGACCCGTTTTTGTTGGTTCAAGAAGTAAATCATCTCACTACGCAAACTATAATAGCTGGGATGCTCGACTACTTCTAACCGTTTGCGAGGACGGGGAATATCAACATCTAAAATTTGGCCGATTTTGGATTCGGGGCCATTTGTGAGCATGATAATTCGATCGGATAGTAATAATGCCTCGTCGATATCGTGAGTCACCATTACCGCAGTGACGTGATTTTCTTCACAAATTTGCATCAGCCGTTCTTGCAAACCGCCACGAGTCAGCGCATCCAATGCCCCAAACGGCTCATCCAACAACAATACTTTCGGACGAATTGCAAATGCCCGCGCGATCGAAACTCGCTGTTTCATCCCTCCAGAAAGTTGCCCTGGTTTCTTATCGGCAGCAGCCCGCAAACCCACCATATCGATACTTTCCTCGATAATATGTTCGCGCTCGGCTTTAGGTAAACCCTGAAGTACTTTATTCACCGCCATCGCAATATTTTCGCGGACAGTCAACCACGGGAATAGGGAATAATTTTGAAATACTACCATCCGATCGGGGCCTGGTTTTGTGACTGGTGTATCATCAACCAAGACCACACCATCAGTCGCACCATCTAAGCCAGCAATGATATTTAAGAGCGTCGATTTGCCACAACCGGAGTGTCCGATTAGGGAGATAAATTCACCCTTACGCATGTTTAAATCGATACCTTTTAATGCAATATAACTCCCGCCATTAGCGAGATCGAATGTTTTACCAACTTGGTCAACTTCAACAAAACTACTCATCTTTATTTTGCCTTTTATATAAGTTTGTTCTGGTGCGTTACGCTACTACGTCTTGCTACCATGTAAATCTGTAGGGGCGGGTTTATGCTAGCGATATCATTTGTATGATAAATTGACGATCGAACCCGCCCTCCCCCTCTCGCAATTCCAGCATGTTTATCTTCAATTATTTATGTTCGTCAGGAACCACTTTAGTAGCAATAAAAGCGATAGATTTATCCAATAACAATCCAACCAACCCAACATAAATCAACGCGATAATAATCTGACTGATATTTGCCGCGTTCCAGGCATCCCAGATAAAGAACCCAATCCCGACACCACCAATTAACATTTCGGCAGCCACGATCGCTAACCAAGATAAACCGACACCAATTCTCAATCCAGTAAAGATATAGGGAACAGTTGCAGGGAAAACCACATCCAAAAAGTATTCCTTCCGAGATAGTTGCAATACTTTAGAAACGTTGACATAATCTTGCGGAATCTGTTGTACTCCGGCGATCGTATTCAGAATAATCGGCCAGATTGAAGTAATAAAGATCACGAAAATTGCTGAAGGATTAGATTGCTGAAAAGTAGCCAACGCGATCGGCAACCAAGCCAACGGCGGAATCGTCCGTAATATTTGGAAAATCGGATCGAGGGCATCGTACAAAAATTCATTCGTACCGACGATAATCCCGATCGAGATCCCGACGATTGCCGCTAGTGTGAATCCTTGCAGTACCCGCTGGACGCTCGCCCAGATCTGCCAAAATAGTCCTTTATTAGTCGCGCCTTTATCAAAGAACGGATCGATGATTAATTCCCAAGTCTGTTGGACTACCTTAATCGGACTGGGGAGATTGGCATCGGGACTTAAGGCTAACAACTGCCAAATAATTAAAATTACTGAGATCGCGATCAGTGGGGCGACTATTTTGCGAGTTTTCTTGTCGCTCAACAGGCGATTTAGTACGCTAGGTTGTGGGCGATTAATAGCTCTTGCCATAGTTTCTCTCCGAGAATATTAAGGTGTGCGATTAACTTTCAACTTTCTGTCTTGACTGAAAGCCATGGGTCGGGAACCTCCGCGTGATTTCAGTCGCAACTTTCAACTTACCTATGCTTGCTTGATTTTCAAACTATTTAAATAAGCTGTCGGATTAGTCGGATCGAACTTCACCCCGTCAAAAAAGGTTTCGACTCCGCGCGAAGTAGTGGCGGGAATCTGATCGGCAGTAAGATTCAATTCCTTTGCCGCCGCCCGCCAGATATCTTCCCGGTTGACTCGATCGATTACTTGTTTGGTGTCGGTATTTGTCGGAATTTGTCCCCATCGCATATTTTCAGTCAAGAACCAGAGATCGTGACTCTTATATGGATAGCTGGCATGATTGTCCCAATAGCGCATAATATTCGGACTATTTGCCACCACTGGGCGATTATTGCCATACTCAATCGTCCCAGTCAGCCGATCTTTGACATCTTTGACTGGTACTTTTGCCCACTCCGGATCGGAGATAGTTTGTGCCATTTGCAGGCGATTTTCTGGTTTGTCGCACCATTGTTGCGCCTCCATCAAAGCCTTAACAATTGACTTGGTAGCATTTGGATGTCGATCGACCCAATCACTCCGAAAACTCAATGCTTTTTCGGGATGATCTTGCCAAAATTCATTCGTTACTAATGCCGTATAACCTAACTTTTGATTGATCAATCGGACGTGCCAAGGATCGCCAACACAAAAACCATCGATATTATTGACTTTAATATTCGGAACCAATTGCGAACCGGGTACGACCAAACTAATTACATCTTTATTCGGGTCGATGCCCCCCGCCGCCAACCAATAGCGCAACATCAAATCGCTATTGCCACCTTTAAAAGTATGGGCAAATCTGAGATAATTTCCAGCCGCTCGTTCGCGCTCGACCCTTTCTTTAATTTTGGAAGCATCTAAACTAACATTGGCATCTTGATATCTGTTGCCTACAGATATTCCCTGTCCCCCAGTGTTTAGCCTCGCCACCACATACATGGGCAGCTTTTTATTATTTACAGTAATAGTGCCCATGCTCATGTGATATGGCATCGGACTCAAGACCATCGCCCCATCCAACCCGCCTCCAGCCGAGCCGATTTGGAGGTTATCTCTAGTGACACCCCAAGAAGGTTGTTTGACTAGTTCTACATCCGGCATTCCATGTTTTGCGAACAATGCTTTGACTTTGGCAATTACCAATGGGGCGGCATCGGTTTGACCGATAAAACCAATTCTGGCTTTGGTAGTTTCATTGCCACCAGCGGCATTAGCTGCTGTAATTGGTGCTAATTGACTGCCAGAATTGCCAGTACTGCATCCTTTTAATCCCAAGCCGAGCATGGCAGTAGCTCCAGCCGTGAGGATAAATTTACGACGAGAAAGTTGGTTGACGAGGTGTTCCATATAAGTCCCTATCGAATCTAGATTTAATAGTTGGCCGCTCGTGCTTGAGAGTTATCGAATTCAGTAGAGTTATGTATTTATAAACCATAGACTTTTCCCTATGAAGTAATTCCGATTAGTGGCTCATTTGCCGATCTCACTAATCAATCCATAGATTCGATCCATTAATAAACAAGTTTATCCTATCTACCTCTCTATGCATAGAGGATCGCCATGTTTTTTTGAACAGAATATCGAATAAACTCTATAAGTATTTTTATGAGTGCGCCTCAAGTGACTTATTAAGAGCAGGAGGCGGCGATCGAAGATGGCAATAAAGCACTACCTGGAAACCGTTTGGAGCGGCAGCTATGTCTACTGACAGCAGCATGCATGGCAATATGGATAAAAAAACAGCCGCAATCGCGACTGTTTTTGTAGATCTACCGATAATTGTCTAGATCTGAATATCGATCTTCTTGCAGAGGGGCTGCGCCAACGAACTAATGAGTATTCCCACTATATAAAAATTCGAGAGCGCGGTTGCGTAATTCGTAATAGCGAGGATCTTCGAGCATTTGTTCGCGATCGCGTGGACGCTCGAAGGGAATATCTAAAATCTCACCAATGCCTGCTGCTGGGCCTTCAGTCATCATCACTAATCGATCGGCTAGGAATAGACATTCATCGATATCGTGAGTCACCATCAGTACCGTACAGCCAACTTCGCGAACGATTTCGGATACTTCTTCCTGCATTTCTTCTTTGGTAATTGCATCGAGCGCACCAAAAGGTTCATCTAAAATTAGGACTTCAGGACGTAGACAAAAAGCCCGCGCGATCGCCACCCGCTGACGCATCCCCCCGGATAATTGGGTGGGCTTTTTTTCCATTGCCTCGCCCAAACCAACCATCGTCAAAGTATCGCGGACGATCCGATCTTTCTCCGATTTAGATTTGTTAGGATGGACTGAATCTAATCCAAAATAGACATTATCATAAGCTGTCATCCACGGCATTAAAGAGTAGCTTTGAAAAACCATCATTCGATCTGGCCCCGGCTTGGTAATTAACTTACCATTCATGGTGACTTGACCTTCGTTAGGTGTGGCAAATCCAGAAAGTGTATTTAGTAAGGTAGATTTACCGCAACCAGAGTGGCCGATAATACAAATAAATTCACCTTGCTTGACATTGAGGTTGATATTTTTAATTACGACATTTTTTCCTGCTCTAGAAGGATAGGCTTTAGTGACTCCTTCAAAGCTGATAAAGTCTTGTTTGGTATTTTTCAATGTTCCCGATCGAGGTGCAGAAATAGCAGTCATATTATTGAGGATTTGTAATGGTTGAGGTTAAATAGTTAGTCAGCGACTAAAGTCACCGCTAGTAGTGCAAAGTCCGCCTTCTCTTGACAGAGACGCTACGCGAACGCGGACTGAATTTTCTAGTCCGCGGCGGACTTTGCATCATGAGCAGCGGTTTCTAACCGCTGTGGTTATTGGTAGCTCCTATTAGTGAATTTCCGCTAGCGTAATATCGCGTTTGATTTCGAGATTGTTGAGATAGCGAATCGGATCTTTTGCATCGAAAGTGGTACCATCGACGAGTTTAATCGAACCGCGACTGTAGGAAATTTCACTCATCCCCAGTTCCCGCGCTGCAGTACTAAATACCCCAACGCGACAGGTATTTTCCAGTACCTCTACCCAGTTGCGGGGGAACGGTACATCGCCCCACCGTGCCATCTCGACCATGTGCCACAGATGTTCTGTCCGACTGGGACGATTGACCCCATCGCCGAAAAAGACGTGGTGAGCGACCGATTCTACGCCAGGGATGATATCATCGGGGCCACCCAGATGGATAAAGTCTAGATTTGTACCGATATATTCCTTGCGGGCGAGGATTTTGCGAATTTCTTCAGCATTAGCGGGATTTGCGCAGTAGCGGCAAGCGTCTAAAAGTGCCTTGTTCAAGGCGATAAAGGTATTGGGGAAGGCTGCTGCCCAATCTTGGCGACAGCCTAAAACTTTGCCGGGATGACCGCTCCAGATATCGATATCGCGGGCGACAGTAAAGCCAATCCCTTCGATTTCGGCGCGGAGGTTCCACGGATCGCCGACGCAAAAACCGTCGATCGTGCCGTTTTTCAAATCTACGACCATTTGGGCGGGTGGGATTTGTTTCAAGTGTAACTCGCGATCAGGATCGATTCCCGCACTTGCCAGCCAATAACGCAGCAACAGGTTGTGCATTGAGGAAGGATGCACTACACCCATCCGGTGGGGTTCCTTGGGGGTGGCGCGGATCGCTTCGCGGAAATCGGCGAGGGTTTTGACACCAAGTTTCTTAAATCTTTTATCGAGGGTAATAGCATTACCGTTGCGGCTGATGGTCAGAGAGCTAACAATCGGTACACTTTGACCGCCCGCACCGCCGAGCGTAATCCACAGGGGCATCCCTGATGGCATAGCTGCTGCATCGATGTAACCGCCAGCAAGTCCATCGACGACACCGCGCCAACTCGATTCGCGGACTAAGGAGGCTTGTTCTAAACCGTGTTTGACAAAGAAGCCTTTTTCTTTGGCAATAATCATCGGCGCACATGCCGTTAAGGGTACAAAACCCAGTTGCAAGTTAACTTTTTCTAACCCGTGAGCGGCAACGTTTTGAACTTTCTGC
>NZ_JANNDR010000167.1:0-3011 GCF_031378165.1 Chamaesiphon sp. OTE_75_metabat_556 | reverse complement strand
GACTCAATGTTGGCAACCGATGTCTGTCTAGTTGCATAGCTTCCAGACAGCTATTAATCCCCTCCACAGCCTCATTAAAAACACCGATCCGTTGCTCTACTTCTGCTAATTGGCGTTGATTTTGGCGAATCTTTTCTTCAGCTTCTTTTTCCAATGCTTTCGCTAAATAAGCACGGGCGCGATCGTATTGGCCGAGGATTTGTTCGGCTTGGAGATTGGCGATCGGTAATAATTGATTGTTGAGAGATTGATTGATGACTTGACGGAACGATCGCATCACAGTTTCGCGCACCTTTTCCTCAAAGTCGATCTTTAATAACTGGCGAATTGTTGGCTCGGCTTCGATCATATTGTAATGATCGTAACCCCGACAGGCTTGCTGTAAAGTTTGGCGTAATTGGAATAGCGAAGATGTCCCTTCGGTAAAAAATTCGGGACGTTCGCGGACATAGCGATCGCATTCTACTCGTGCGGCATTAATTAGGGCACTAGAGACGATCGTTTCTAAATGTTTGAGATTTTGTTCGATATCGCTGTCATTACCGAGTAATCGATAGAGATTGCGATAATATTCTTGCTTTTGAATTTGGGTAATTAATTGCTGGAAGAAGTTGGCAACTAATTCAGCAACGGCGGCAACTAATACTTCTTCTAAACCATTGGATAGGTAATAGAAGGCTTCACTTAAGATCCCAATTAGTGGGACGACAGAATTGCGGCGGTGGCTGGCTTGGGCTTGTTGGTGGACGTGGCTGACTGAGAAGGTGGTGAGCAATTCATCCAAACGACTGACCATTTTGGCTTTGAGTTTGGTGAAATCTGCCTCGAAAGCCATGTTAGTATTGCTGGCGACGACTTCATTGACGATCGATTGAATATGTTGGGTAAAATCATCACCGACATCTTTGAGCTGTTTGCTCAGAAGCTGAATTTCTTGCTCTTTAATCGCATTGGCATCTTGAGGTTGGGCTTTGAGATAGTGCCAGCTTTCGAGATAATTGCGGCGGAGATTGATACAGATCGGTTGGAGATCGTCAGCGAGATTGACGAGTAATAATGGGCGTTTTTCTTCCATCAGATAGCGGGTGATCGCAGTCCGAAATTCTTCGATGCCGCTATCTTTGATGAGTTGCTCGACTAAACCGCGTCCCTGTTCGCCGAGAATTCTGACATAGTTTTCGGTGGCTGATTCGTAGCTGCGGACATCTACCCGAAATCGATCGACAGGCAACTTGCCAGAGATCGAACAATAGCGATTGAACTCGTTGACAAATTGAGGCGTTTGTTCGCTATCAGGGGTGACGCTGGCAGCAAAGAAAGAATTTAGTCCAAATCTGTCACTTGCACTGGTTTGGCGGAGTTGACTGCCCCAGAAGCCTAATAAGCCACTGGTTTTATAGACACGCTGGGAATCGCGGAATTGTTCGCCGATGAGAGTATCTAATCGCTGACGTAGTTGGGAATTGTACCAGGTTTCATCGATGCGATTGAAAATGTAGAAGACTCGATCGCGAACGCCGGGATTTTGACGAATCCGTTCGAGCATTTCGGTTTCTTCGGTTGTCATATCCCCAGCCGCAGCGGGTTTCAAGACGCAGACGACAGCGGAGGTATCGGGGTTTTCGATTTTGGTGTAGGTGAGTTCCGCATCCCGTTTGACTGGCGCATCGATCCCAGGAGTATCAACGAGGACGTTGCCATCTTGGAGCAGGGGATGGTGACAGTAATACTCTACCCGTCGCAATACCGCGCTATTACTACCCCGTCGGGCATAGCTGGCAGCTTCCTGGAGGTTTTTAAAATCAAATTGCTCCATCGATAGGGTGCGGTTGGTGGTTTTGTCGATGTATTTTTTATTATCAACAAAACCTTGAATTAAGAGTTTAAATGCGGAAGCTTGTTTGGCTCGCTCTGACTTGCTTTCGCCCCCTTCTTGCTGAATGATGGCGATACAAGAATCGCGAAGCGTATCCATCAAACTTTGTTCTTGTAATAGTAAATTCGCCTGTTGCGGGTCGTGCAAATTCAAGCCTAACTTTTTACCTAATAGCTGCACCTGACTCAAAACTTCAGCCTCAGATAGAAAAGTCAGCACTACCCGCTCCTGCTCCGGCTCGGCGTAGGCAATTTGGCATTCTGTCCCCGTGGCGTGTCCCTCCGCGCTGTAGAGCAATTCTCGCTCTAGCAGGGCATTGATTAGCATCGACTTACCCGCACTAAATGCGCCAGCAAACACAATCTCAAAAGTAGGTGCGATCGCTTTTTTGAGCGATGCGCGCACGGCACTGGTGTCCACTCGCGCTTGCAAAGTCGGCTCCTGCTTGAGGAGATCGAGCACGGAATCTACCTGTGCTTGCAGGTTTTGGCACTGGGGCAGGGTATTGGGACTAGGGTGAGAAGTCATAAATTCGGGGTGAGGGTAATTGAGCTGGTGGCGAGATCTGAAGCTATCTAGCCACTAGCATTTAGATTACCCAAACTGACTGCCATATCTTACAAGCTCGATCGCCAATATTACAATTTCGGGGTTCGATCGAGTTGATAAACTAGGTAATGAGCGATCGAATCATCATGAATATTCCCGACGACATCTATTTTTGGTACGACGATACAGCAGATTTTTGGTGGCGTAGCATATCGGCAAATCCTGATGGTACCGACGTGCGAGTTGATGGCAAAGATCGGCGTTGCAATCCCAATCTTCAACCACTCTCCCGTTATATCGATGCTAATTTCGATCGAATCGAACCCCGCATTATCGAGTATTTGACCCAGATTCAAGAGATTAAAATCGAACATCATCCGGCTTCAGATCTCAGTGAGTGTCAAGAATTACGCGATCCTAGTCAGTGGCAAATCTTAGAGATTGAGCTATTGGATATCGATCGATTCGACTGTTATGAAGTCGTCTGTCACAATACTAGTAATTGGAGTTGGCTGTATGTTTGCTTCTTGGTATTGATCCAAAGAGATGTACCGATTGGGGTACGCGGTCGATATTGGTGAGATTG
>NZ_JANNDR010000130.1:0-2489 GCF_031378165.1 Chamaesiphon sp. OTE_75_metabat_556 | reverse complement strand
CGACTCCCTACCGTCAGAATCTGAATGCTGTGCGATCTTCAGTCTATCCATATCTGTTCAATACTACCTTTCGATCATGAATAAATCTGGTGCAAATATAGCTTCTGCTCATATCCCATATATTGATGGTTTGCGGGGCATCGCGGTTCTTGCTGTCATCATTTATCATTTGAATTCAAGCTGGCTCCCAGGCGGATTTACTGGCGTTGACATATTTTTCACGATCTCTGGTTTTGTTGTGAGCCTTTCGATCGCCAAAAAGCAAAGGTTGAATCCAGCAGATTTTGGATCTTCCTTTTATGCTCGACGCATTCTGCGGATTATTCCGCCCTTGCTAGCTTGCCTCACCCTTGTTGGTCTGGCCGTGGTTTTATTTATTCCCTACGGCGCACTCAGTAGCGGGATAGAAGTAACGATGAAACATGCCTTTTTTGGCATTAGTAATTTAGTTTTAATGAAATCGAGTGATGATTATTTTGGACCGATGTCTGAATTTAATCCGTTCACACATACATGGTCGCTGGGTATTGAAGAACAGTTTTATCTGATTTTCCCGATTCTCTTCTATTGGTGGACTATTACCGATCGGAATAGTCGCTTGAGGTATATTTCAACTTCGCTATTTGCATTGTTTTTTACCTTGTCTATTACTTATGCCTGGTGGTCTTCACTCGCAGCACCATCAGTAGCATTCTATTCGATTTTCAGTAGATTTTGGGAGTTGGCGGCTGGAGTCATTCTCTATCAAGTAACCGCAACTAGATACGAGCATCCAGATCTAGATTCGCGGTCTAAATCATCACTTGGAATCTGGATCTCTCTGGTGTTGGTAATTTTGGGCTTATTATTTGCTCGTCCAGATCGTTTCCCTTTCCCTTGGGCACTTTTACCTGTAATTGGCACAATCGGATCGATCTTTTTTCTAGATGGCAATAAAAACAGCTTAGTTTATAAGGGCTTGAGTAATCGATTTATATTGTTTATCGGGAAAATATCTTACTCTTTATATCTTTGGCACTGGCCGATTTTTGTCTTATTTCGTTGGACTGTAGGGTTAGATTCTATTCCCTGTTATCTAGGTGCAACTGCGCTATCTTTTCTGATGGCGATCTCTTCTTATTATTTAATAGAGCGGTTCTTTAGCCAATCTCAGCTAGCTCGTAGTTTGCCAAAACTCAGAGTCATCTCGATCGGATGTGTAATAATTATTCTATCCCATTACATGACGCAGCAAATATTCTTGCATCGTCTACAACTATCCTTTAGTACTACTGCCCAATCATCTTGGAATTTACCAAAGATTGATATTGGAAGTTTTAATAAGTCTAACCCTAACTGTCCGATCGAAGTAAATAAAAAAAATGTTATCGGAGCAGAATTTACTTCATTCTCAAGACTTAATTGTCAGCAGAAAATGTCTTCGAGTCGGCTATTTGTAGTTGGTGATTCTCATGCTGAGGCTTATCAGTCGATGATTCAAAAGGCTAGCATAGAGATGGTGGCTGATGTATTTCTTTATACTAAACCAGGCTGTCCTTATCCCGACCTACTGACACCGCTAAATCGCCCTAATTGTCAGCAGTTTTATCAATATATGACCGCCGATATTCTGAAAAATGCACGACAAGGCGATATTATGTTCTTGCCAAGTCTGCGATTAAGACGATTCGGAGAACAGTCGAAATCAATTCCCGAAAAAACGACGATCGCCGCAATGTCTGGCACAGAAGCACTCAAGCAACGTGAAAATGCTATAGCAGAGGCAATAGCCTTATTAAAACCTTTTTCTAAAAAAGGAATTAAAGTTGTCTTCGAGGCACCAAAGCCAATTTTCAAATCCCCTAATTTTCGGTGTTTGGATTGGTTCAATCGGATGAATTCCATCTGCGAGCGGGGACTTGAAGTACCAAGGGATACATTAATTAATTATCGTCTGCCTGTGATGGAATCTATTCAAAAAATATCCCAAGAAGTTGATGGCGTCAAGATCTGGGATCCGTTTCCGGTACTTTGCTCAGGTGACATTTGTCAGGCCAACAAAGATCGTAAACCGCTCTTTTCTGACGGAGATCATATTAGTGAATATGGGAGTATGCTCGTATATCCTAGTTTTGAAAAGTTCATCAGAGGATTGATGCAATAGATAAAGGTTGAAAAATTTACGATCGATAACATCTGAGCAGCCGCAGAAAATACATCTTATCGCTGGTGTTAACTGGTCGATCGGCTACGAATTTTTCTAACTATGCAAAAACTATAATTAACAAAAGAGATCCAGTACATAATGACATACTAGATCTCTTTTTTAGTAAATTGTGTATCTTCAAAGTTGATGATGCTCCGAGTGGGCAAATAATACCCATAACATCCTATTTCCCCGTCCACAATCTAGTCAAAATTAGCGGATGCTAGGATCGCGGTAGACTGGTGCATCGTCACGGCGGGTGGTGGTATGAGTATCCTCTTTACGGCGTCCAAAGAGTCCAAAC
>NZ_JANNDR010000123.1:0-2566 GCF_031378165.1 Chamaesiphon sp. OTE_75_metabat_556 | reverse complement strand
CCATAACAGAGCGGATCGCCGCTAGCGAGAATACAGACGGGAGTGCCCCGATATTTGAGGATCGAGGCGATCGATTCTTCCAGCGGTGATGTCCACTCCAGGCGATCTGGGTGCGCATCATTTAACTTGTCCAGATGTCGTTTGCCACCGACAATCAGCGCGGCTCGATCGACAAATTCGCGTGCCAAGGGACTCAATTCGACTAGTCCCGCCTCACCGATCCCGATAATTGATAACCATTTCTTGCTTGCGATCGTCAATGTTAACTTCCTGTCTGAATTTCCAAGGAGGAGAATAGCCTGACTGAAAATTGAGGAGCTAATCCTCAATCGATCGATTCTACTTTGTCGATCGAAATCCTGCCCCTAATTCCGGCGAGACATGAGTAGTTGCAAGAGTTGGAGCACTGAGTACAGAGCGGTAGCTACATACGTCAATGCTGCCGCATCCAAGACCTTTTTAGCTCCTCTATTTTCATCGCCCTGCAAAATGCCCAATTCATTAATTAATTTCAAGGCGCGATTTGATGCATCAAACTCAACTGGCAAAGTCACGATGTGAAATAACACCACTCCTAAAAATAGCACGATGCCAATATTAATAAAGATCGCACTAATACTGCCCATCGCATTGAGACCAAAACCCAACATGATTAGGAGCGGTCCGATATTAGAACCCAAATTAGCTGCTGGCACTAGTGCTGCTCGAATATTCATCGGTTTGTAGCCTTTGACATCTTGGAGGACATGACCGCACTCATGAGCGGCCACTGCTGCCGCTGCTAGTGATGTGGAGCCATAGACAACCTCGGATAGTCTCACCGCTTTGGCACTAGGATCGTAATGGTCGGTGAGTTCGCCCGCGATCGGTTCTACCGAAACATGCTGGATACCCATTTCTTGTAAAATCTTTTCGGCGACTTGCGCTCCAGTCATCCCCATCCGCGCATCAACCTGGGCGTATTTTTGATAGGTACCTTTGACGCGAAATTGTGCCCACATCATCAGTAACATTCCAGGCAATAGGAAAAGCAGATAAAACATATAACTTTCTTACCTAATTTTAGTTGGCAAATGGCAATGCTCACCTTTTGGCAGGATCTTAACATTTTTGGCGATCGACGATTTAGGTTTGTGATTGACAAACATACAGTTGCTAACTTCTTCAATCATTGGACTTGAATCGATCGAGCATTTACTCGATGATGGACACAGCCACTCGCGATCGTCACCCCGATTAACAATTATGTCTAGTCCGTATACAGTAGTGCTGATCGTTCCCACGGGCATCGGTGCCGCAATGGGTGGCTTTGCCGGAGATGCATTGCCGATCGCTAGAGCCGTTGCTGCCAGTTGTGATCGCCTGATTACTCACCCGAATGTGATGAATGGGGCGCAGTTGTATTGGAGTATGCCAAATGCGCTCTATGTTGAGGGTTATGCCCTTGATCGATTTGCGGCGGGTGCCTGGGGATTACAGCCGGTGCGTCGCAATCGGATCGGCATCGTCTTCGATCGATCGATTCCCGACGACTTGCGCGTGCGCCATTTGCAAGCCGCAGATGCGGCGAGAGCGACGTTAGGGTTGGATTTGGTGGATTATGTGGTGACGGATCTGCCCTTGGGTGTAGAGCTGCGGACGGCTTCATCTGGAGCCTCTTGGGGGACAATCGAGCAGCCAGATAGTCTGTTGCGGGCGGTCGATAAATCGATCGCGGTTGCTGGAGCTGAAGCGATCGCTGTCATTGCGAGATTTCCCGACGATCTGGGGGCGACGATCTTGCAGGATTATCGGCATGGGATCGGGGTCGATCCTTTAGCTGGAGCCGAAGCCGTCATCAGTCACCTCGTCGTACGAACTTTTAAAGTTCCTTGCGCTCATGCACCTGCTTTATCACCACTGCCGATCGATCCGGAGATTTCCCCCCGCTCGGCGGCGGAGGAATTGGGGTATACATTCTTACCCTGTGTTTTAGTTGGACTGAGCCGCGCACCACAATTTATCATTACTCCGCCAGCTTCAGGAGTCGGAATTTGGCATGATGAAGTCGATGCCGTCATCGTCCCCGAATCCGCCTGTGGCGGCAGTGGTTTACTGAGCTTCGCGCGATCGTCACGCGCTAAGATTATTACAGTCGCCGAAAATCATACACGAATGGCCGTAACCCCCCAGGACGTCAAGATCCAATCGATCGCGGTAAAATCGTACTTAGAAGCGATCGGTGTCATTACAGTCGATCGCGCTGGCATGAGTCTCGATAGTTTTCGACCCCAGATCGATCGACTTAAAGAATGTCAATAAATTAGATGTATCTAAGATTTAAACTTTCACTATCCACTATCCACTATCCACTATCCACTATCCACTATCCACTCCTCTACCCCCTATCCCCTATCCCCTAGAAAATGAGTAACTCACACAATCCAGATATCGAACCTCTATCGCGGATGCAAATTTTAATTGCGATGGCGGTAACGGCAATTATCTTATTTGGAGTGGCGCGATTGTGGTTGTATTTGGGCGATCTTCAGTTACGTCCGATCTCGATCACAGTTGCCGATGTGGG
>NZ_JANNDR010000037.1:0-22793 GCF_031378165.1 Chamaesiphon sp. OTE_75_metabat_556 | reverse complement strand
GGGGATTTAGCTGCGATTATTTTCCGAATAAACTGCCGCTGAGTTTCTTAATTGCTTTACCCGCAATATCCGAATAGCTGAGTTCCCCAGCTAAAACTCTTGCCATCGTCATACTTGCCGAAGGACGCTTGACGGCGGCTTTATAACTGACTTTCGGGAATTGATAAAAAGCCGTAGCTAACCGTTGCGCCCACTTCATATCTGCGCCCCATTCGGTGGCGATGATTTCAGTATACTTCTCTAAAGCAGTTGTGGTACCGCCGAGTGCGGCGTGAATCGCTTCAGCGGCTTTAATGCCTGAGAAGATCGAGGGGCGGATGCCTTCGGCGGTCATCGGATCGACGACGCAGGCGGCTTCGCCAGCTAAGACGGCGTTTTGGGTATGGAGTTTTTGATCGCCATCCCACAGACACAAGGGATGTCCGTATTGCTTGAAGTTGTTGATGTCGATACCGAAAGCACCTTTGCCATAGACATCGAGAATCTTTTTGAAATCTTGGGCTTCACCGCCGCGAAAGGTACCAATTCCGATCGAGTAACCATCGGCTTTGGGGAAGTTCCAAATATAACCGTTTTTAACTAAGCCAAATTCAAAATTAATCGTATTGACCACGTTTTCGCTGGGTGCATCGACTTCTAATGCGCCCGCGAGCCGACGTTTGCGATCTTTAAACCCTAGCCATTTAGCCATGTTGCCCTTTGCACCATCGGCAGCGATCAGGTATTTGGCTTCGACGGTACCATTTGCCGTAGTGACTTGCCAGCGATCGACTTTAAATTCGATCCCCTTGACCTCAGTATTATCCCGTAATTCGGCACCTTGGGCTTGGGCTTTTTGGACGAGAAAATGGTCGAAAACGTCGCGTCTGACCATCCAGATCGGCTCTTGGTTTTCGAGCGTGACATCGACGGGATCTTCTAAATTCAATGTGTACCGCAAGGTATTGACGCGACAGGAAATTGCGGGACTAAAATCAAAATCAAACCACTGGGCAATCGCTGGCGACACGCCACCACCGCAGGGCTTATAGCGAGGGAGAGCATCTTTTTCTAAAATTAATACCGATCTACCGCGCTTGGCGAGATGGTAAGCTGCACTGCCTCCAGCAGGGCCAGCACCGACAATAATACAATCAAACATAAAATACTATGGGGAGATGTTGGTTATGGCCAGCAGTAGCCATAATCTCGACCATTGTACTCCTACCAACCGCATTGAAACTAGAGATGTTGTCATCTGGCAGGATGTCGGACAGTTTGCGCCCCAGTCCCCACCCGATCGATCGGCTAGACAGAGAAGGAGGTCGCGAGTCTGCGACATTAAATCGACTCGAACTAAATTGTCACTAGCGATCGATTAAGCTGCTTGTTGGTTTGGCTCCTCAATGCCCCACTGGTGTTTGAGTAAGTTTTTGTAGCTATTTTCCCGTAGAACCATTTGTCTGTACAGGTTGACCAAGAATTCTTGAGCCTGCGCGTGACTCATGTCTTGGACTTGGTGCTCGAATGAGCGGATGTTGAACTGTTGTTCGAGGGATAGATCGAATGATGTAGACATAGATGATTACTCCTCCGATGGTTGCCTTTGCAAAATCGTCCTAAAGGGACAGTTGTGTCGATTGAGATCTGACTGTTGCCCGTATATGTTAAGAATTATAACATTTATTTGACAAAGTTGCGGATCTGTCAATTTGTAGATTTGAGATCTACCATTAGGCATAAGTTAATGTGCCCAGCTCAGGGTGACTTAGTTTCAGTTGTAGCAAATTAAATCCCTCGAAAATGCTCGAAGTGAACAAAAAATAGATTTTGTCAAGATATCTTGACAATTCTTTAAAGGTGGTTGGGCCAGGATCAAGAAAAGTCTTTTCCCAAGTAGCAAGTACTAATCCTATTGAAAATTAATCCTGTCGAGCGTGAGCAAAATCTGTAGACACTGGGCACACTAATAGTACGGAATTGCTCCGATTAGCCTTAACTCAATCCCGTATGAACGCTGTCGATTGCGGAAAAATCAAATGGTTACTGAATATTTAACGCTCGATCGCTTGGCGGCTCAGTTGAGTGAGGTCAAGCACCAACACTTCAGTGGGCAGATTTTACTCACAAGTGCTACTGGGTCCCAGTGGAGCTTGTACATCTACCTCGGTCGCATCCTCTATGCCACTGGTGGTAAGCATCCCATTCGGCGGTGGGTCAGAAATTCGACGATCGCTGGTGTCGATGTCAGTATGGCAGACGACCTCCAGGCGCGGATCGAAGCACTCACCAATATTTCCGGCTTGACGGCAGCCGAGATCGATAGCTGTTGGGAATATTACCTATTGGTAAATTGGGCCAAACAGGGTCGGATGACGCGAAATGCTCTCATCAAACAGATTCAATCAACGATTGTCGAGGTGATGTTTGATATCGTTCAAGCCGAGACAGTTAGTTTTCAACAGGTCGCCCAAGCACAACTGAGTCCACAGCTCACATTAATCGATATGGATCGAGCATTCGAGCTAGCCGTCCAAAAACAGCAGCAATGGCAGCAAACCGGATTGAAACAGATCTCACCCGATCGGAGTATCAAAATTGCCAAAATCGCTGAGTTTCAGCAGATGGTGTCGCCAACTGCCTACCAAGCATTGCAATTTGTCTTGGATGGCCAACAGACGATTCGGGAAATTGCGGCGAAGGCGCGGAAATCACCGGTGGCAATCGGCCAATCCTTTCAATCGCATCTTGCGACCGGCACGCTCAGTTTAATTGACTTGCCCGATTTTAACAGTCCCGTCGAGCAGAGCAAACATCCGCCGGGATTCAAATCCGCATTGATCGTCTGTATCGATGACAGTCCGTTTGTCTGCGATCGGCTGGAGCAAATTTTTCAGCAAGAGGGTTATCAATTTATTAGCGTGATGGATTCGCTCAAGGCCATTCCGATTGTCGTTGCCAAAAAGCCAGAATTGATTTTTCTAGATTTGGTGATGCCCAATGCAAATGGTTATGAAATTTGTAGTCGGCTGCGCAAAATCGGGGCTTTTCAGCAGACACCGATTGTGATCTTGACGGGTAATGATGGCGTGATCGATCGCGTCCGCGCCAAAGTGGTCGGGGCGACTGATTTCTTGACTAAACCAGTCCAATCAGAATTGGTGCTAGAAATTGCTCAGAAATATTTAAATCCTACATTAGCAAATTCACTCTAAAGATTGAGGCTTACATCGATGATAACTAAAACGGCTACAGCGACAGCGTTGATTGTTGAGGATGTCCAGACCGATTTGATGATTTTAACCAGTTACTTGGAGAATCTAGGCTGGCGGGTGATCTCGGCGGTGAACGGCGAGGAGGCACTCACTTATTTAAGTGCTAACACACCGGATATTGTCTTCTTAGACGTGGTGTTACCAGGGCGCAGTGGCTTTGAAATCTGTCGGACGATTAAGTCTCAGACCGATACTCAGAAAATCCCCGTGGTGATGTGCTCGACTAAAAACACGGATATGGATCGATTTTGGGGATTGAAGCAAGGTGCCGATCTCTATCTCACTAAGCCAGTAAATCGGCATGATTTTGTCGATATTTTACAGAAATTAGTGAATAAATAGCGAGGCGAGGGTCGCGATCGAGGGAGATAAATGAATTTAGCCACCAATAGCCAGCTACCAGCCGCACCAGTCACACCCGATCGACAGCAGTACTTAAAATTTCTGCTGCAACCTGGGTTGATGGCGGTAATTGACATCGAACGCGTCACCGAATTAATCGATCTGCCGCTCGATCGAGTGGTGCCAATGCCGCATCTACCGCCAGCGGTCAAGGGGATCTACAATTGGCGGGGCGAAATCCTCTGGATCGTCGATTTGGCGATGTTACTAGGTATGGGGGGAGATCGTCCGCCCCGTTATCGGCGGGTCCAGCCGACAATTATTATTGGTTGTGCCGACGATCGATCTGTTGGCAGTTCGCCACCCGGCTATGGTTCGGCGCGGTACTTACCAGCAACCGCCACAGTGGAGCGGCGGCAAGTCAAAACCATCGGGGTACTGGTAGATGAAATTGTCGATATTGAATGGTGCCAGATCGAGCTGATTCGCTCGGTACTACCAGATCGGCGGCATCCAGAATTAGGTACTGGGGTGCTGGGGATGTGGGAATCAACCCAAGGCGAAAATTTTTTGGTATTGGATGGCCGCGCCATTTTGGATCGAGCCGACTTACACGCTGATGTCTAATTGAACTTAAATTACTGTTTTTAATCCTAAACCGATGAATACGATCGAACGCGACCAGGTGGCACCACCGATTACTACAGATGCGGCAGAGACATCGCTGGAGCCGATCGCCGATGATTCATCAGTGATGTGGCGATCGGCAGCATCGCCGCATCAAAATTCAGGAGATCGCTGGGAAGATCGCCACATGTTACCTGCTAATTTGAGCCAGCGACGGTCGCGCCAACAGCAACAATCGCTACAGCGGCAAATTTTCTTGATGATTCTACCGTTGATCATCATTCCGATCGGGATCGGTGCGGGGTTAATTATTAACAAGAGTAATAAACCAACTCCAGCAGCAGGACAGATCGCCCAGGTCGAAGTATCATCAACACCTTTTTTACTCGATGCGATCGTCTTGTTATCGTTAGGGGCGATCAATTTAGGGGTGGCCGCATTGGTAACTCGCCGCATCACTGCCTCGCTCGATCGTGTCACCACCAAACTCACCGAAGCTGCCAATGGCGATCTCTCTGCCCAGCTCGAATTAGCTGATACTGCCGAATTTCAAGAACTAGCCCAAAGTTTCAACCAATTAGTTGCCAACTTCAATCGCACGCTCCAGCAACAACAATTAGCCGCACAAGCCAACAAATTATTCGGTAAAATCGCGCTGACAGCTCAGGAATCAGTCGATCGACTGCCAGTATATCACCTGGGTGTGAGTGGGATTCGCACCATCCTCAAAGCCGATCGGGTGTCGATCGTCCGCTGCAATCCCGACGGTAGCGCGGTAGTCATCGCCGAATCACTGACTGCGGGCTATCGATCCTCTCTCGACACTCCTGTGGGGCAGATGTATTTTGTCGAGTCACCGCGTGAATTAGCGGGCTACAAGCAAGGGCACAGCGTCGTGATCGACAATCTCCAGCAGGTAGCCTTGAGTAACCGGCAGCGGGAATTTGTCATCAAAATGCAAGTCAAATCGATGGTAAATATCCCGATTTTCGCTGGCAAACAGCTCGTTGCGTTGTTGTCGATCCATCAAGGCGATCGGGTGCGGCAATGGCAAGACTGGGAAGTGAATTTTGGGACTCAAGCTGCCCAGCGGATCGGTTTAGCAGTGGAGCAGATCGGTACCTGGAATACCCAGGCGATCGAGTTGCGCCGGACGAATATGCTCTCACAGGCACTCCAAGTACACGATCGAGCGCAGTCGGTCGAGGTACTCGATCGGGCTGTAGCCGCGATTCGGCAAGAATTTAATCTCGATCGACTGATCGTGTTGAGTGCCAACGATCTGTCACCAGCCCCAACAATGGTGGCTAGCGCGATCGCCCCAGACTGCCAGACACCAGATGCTGCGGTGATGGATCGCTACCTCGACTATGAAATTCACCGCGATGGTTGTGAGCCAGATCAAGTTTCGTGTATCTACAGTCTGAATGAGGCCGGTGGATTCCAGTCTGACGAGATCCTGTTGCTCGAAAGTCTCCAAATCCGCGCTCGATTGGTGGCACCGATCTTAGTTGAAGGTCAACTGTTAGGATTAGTCGTCGGACACATGTGCCATGAGGATCGCCAGTGGACACCAGCCGAGATCGATACATTTGCCACTGTTGCCGAGCAGATTGGGCTAGTTTTGAGTCGGCGCAAGTCGATCGAACAACAAGCAGCGCAGATGCATTATCGCAATCTCCTGTCCGAACTGACCCTCCAACTCAGACAATCACTCGATCGAGATGAAATTATCGCCACCGCACTGACGGCAATTCGCACGAATTTCGACCTCGATCGGGCGGTGTTTGTGACCTGTAATGACAATGTGCCACCGACGATCTCGGCAGAATCACTCGCCCCTGGCAACTTATCGATTTTGGGCGAACCAATTGATGAGTCGTTGCTAACTCCCCACCACATGGCTGGCTATCGCCAAGGTCAAATTAGGACTTTCCCCAATCTCGATCGAGTCGGGTTGACCGACGAGCAGATCGCCAATCTCCGCCGTCTGCAAGTGCAGGCGACTGTCTTGATGCCGATTTTGGTCAACAATCAACTATTGGGGCTGATCCTCGGTGATATGTGTCATGCACCCCGCAATTGGGAGCCGCCACTGGTAGACGCGATCGGTCAAATCGCCACGCAAATCGGGCTAACCTTGAATCAGGCACAACTCTTTGCCCAACGCGAACATGACGCGCGGCGATCGCAGATTTTATCGAATTTCACCTTGCAATTGCGGCAATCTCTCAAACGTCAAGATATTTTGAACACGGCAGTCGAACTGGTGCGCACCGCACTGGATCTAGATCGAGCTGTAATTTTTGAATTAGATCCAGCATTTAATGGTCGAATTACGGCCGAATCAACGATCGATCCGCAGTTAGCAATTATCGAGGCCGCGATCGACGATGGTTGTCTCAATGATGGCGGCTACGAACATGGCAAGATTACTTCCTGCCCAGATATTTATCAAGCTGGCCTGACCGAGTTACAGGTGCAAATGCTCGAACGGCTCCAGATCCGTGCCAATCTGGTCGTCCCGATTACGATCGACAGTCACTTGATCGGCTTATTGATCGGCCATGAATGTCACCAGTCGCGTGCGTGGCAACCGGAAGAAATCAATTTATTCAATCGGTTAGCCACCCAACTAGCACTAGCACTCAACCAAGCCTCACTGATCGAGCAACGCGAAGCCGATGCCAAACGGTCGCAAGCACTGTCGGAAATTACGCTCAAACTCCGCCAATCGATCGACCAAACCGAGATTTTAAACATTGCCTTACCCGAAATCCAGGCACTGTTAGGACTCGATCGTGCGAGTATGTTGGTGGTAGATAGTAATGGTGAAGGTGAAGGCAAAATTATTGCCGAAGCGATCGCTGCACCAGAATTTGCCGCCTTGGGGGGCGTGGTGCTAGCCGAAGATATGTTTGAAGTTTTGGGTCAGGGTTATGATGAGGGTTCGTCGATCTGTATCGACGATCTCCAGACCGCAGCTTTTAGTGTCGAGATGATCTCACGGCTCCAAAAAATGCAGATTAAATCGATCGTCACGATTCCGATTACTGTCAATCAGAAATTTTTTGGCCTCTTGAGCGCCACCATGTGTCGGAGTGCTCGGAAGTGGCAGCAGCCAGAAATCGAGCTGATGGTTCAGTTAGCCGCTCAAGTCGGGGTGGCACTAAATCAAGGGCAATTAGTCCAGAAACTGGAACTGGCCAATTTCCAGCAAGCGGGATATGCGGCCGGCCAAGAAGCGGCTCGCAAAGCCCTCCAAAAAAATGCTTGGGAGTTGTTGCTCCAAGTCGATCGGATCAGTCAAGGCGATTTAACCATCCGCGCCCATGTGACTGAAGATGAAATTGGGACGATCGCCGATTCCTATAATGCCACCGTTCAGAGCTTGCGCGGCTTGGTCAGCAATGTCCGCAATGTCTCCCAACAAGTAGTCAACACCACCAGTACTAACGAAATCTCCGTCGCCGAACTCTCAATCGAAGCGTTGCAACAAGCAGAGGATATCGGGCTAGCACTCAATCGCCTCCAAGAGATGTCTAGTTCGATCGACTTGGTGGTTAGCAATGCCCTGATCGCCGAATCTGCGGTGATGGAATCAGCCCAACTCGTCAAAGCTGGTGATGCGGCGATGAACTCGGCAGTGGAAGGGATTCTGACGATCCGCAATACAGTTGCCGAAACTGCCAAAAAGGTCAAACGCCTCGGTGAATCCTCCCAAAAAATCTCCAAAGTTGTCAACCTGATTAGTAGCTTTGCCGCTCAAACTAACCTACTGGCTCTCAATGCCAGTATTGAAGCCGCACGCGCGGGCGAAGAGGGTCGGGGCTTTGCCGTCGTGGCCGAGGAAGTGCGTTCGCTCGCTCGTCAATCTGCCGCAGCTACCGGCGAAATTGAAAATTTAGTGGCCAGCATTCAATCCCAGACGAGTGAAGTCGTCACTGCGATGGAGGCTGGTACCGAGCAGGTGGTGATCGGTACCAAGTTGGTGGATGAAACGCGCGCGAGTCTCGATCGCATCGCCGCTACCAGTCTGAAGATCGGTGAATTGGTAGAAGCGATCGCCCAAGCGGCACTACTCCAATCAGAAAATTCGACCCAGGTAACTCAAAGTATCGATCGCGTTGCCGATATTTCGCAGAAAACTTCGATGCGCGCGGATAATGTCCAAGCCTCATTCCAAGATCTGATCCAACTCGCTCAAGAGTTACAGAAGAATGTCGGTCAGTTTAAGATCGAGTGAGGGTCTAGTGGATAGTGGATAGTGGATAGTGAATGGTTTAAAACACATGAGCGCAGCTACTCACTACTATCTCGATAATGTTTATCCAAATCCTGAATCCTCATAAATAGTGACTATCTAGTCACTATCCACTATTCACTATCCACTATCCACTACTCATGTACATCGACCCAGAATTACGAGATCGAGTCTATCAACTGTTCAGCTTGGAAGTGCCCAAGATGTTGCAGACGATCGAAACAGAACTGGTTACTCTGAGTGTCGATCGGAGTGCAGACAAGGTCAATAACTTGATGCGGGCGGCGCATTCGATCAAAGGTGGGGCGGCCAGTTTGGGATTGGAGGCGATCGCCGATCTCGCCCATCAAATCGAGGATATTTTTCGGGTGCTCAGTCATCCAGATTTGCCCTTCGATGCCAAGTTAGATCGACTGTTATTTCAGATTTATGACTGTTTAAATCAATTAATTATTGCCGAGATTAATAGTGAAATCTTGGATGCTGGATTTCATACTAGCATTCAAATTATCCTCGCCGCTCTGGATGAAGAGATCGGTCATTTTGTGATTGCCGGACAGCAACTACCGGCCGATCGACTCAGTAGTGGGGTCGATCTGACCCAATCAATTTTTGAGGTCGATGTCGCGCAAAGTTTGAGTAGACTCGAACGCGTGCTGCTCGATCCAGACTGTGTCGCGATCGCGATCGGGGAATTTCGCGCCCAATCGGAAGTATTTACTGGCATTGCCGCCCTCACGAATCTGCCTGGATTTGGCCAGCTCGCTCATGCGACGATCGCGGTCTTGGATCGCCATCCCGATCGCGCCCGCGAAATGTGTTGTTTTGCCCTCGTAGACTTCTATCGCGCCCTCGACGCCGTCCTCACTGGTGATCGTGCTAGCTGCGGCCAGATTTCACCAGGATTTGCTTTTGCGATCGCCGAACTACCCCAATCCTTGGCAGTCGGGCAGATGCTCGATCCGTTGGATCTGGAAGCTTTATTCGACGATTTAGTAATGGTTGAGGAACTAGAGTTGCCCGATCTGGCCATTGATCCATTCGACTGGACTAGCGTGCAGCCGATGGTCGCCGAATTTGCATCTGTAACCAGCATTCCAGTAATGCCACGATTAGCTCAAATCGACACGAGCAGGCAGCGAGATCTCGATGAGTTTGATTTCATCATTGAGGATATCCTCTCTGTTGCCACGATTGTCCCAGTGACGATCGATTTCGATCTAGAGGATATTTTCGACCTGCCCAGCGATCGGGGGCTGTTACCAAAGCTGACGGTATGCTCATCATCCAGCACTACTAGTCTCGATTTCGATTTGGTGGATCTGTTCGATCTGCCGACATCCAAACTACTTTCAACAACAACGCTCGATCTCGATCGGATTGGAACGACGATCGCCGATCTGCGACGTAATTTCGACAGCTTGGCACCGATTACCCGCGCGACATTTGCACCACCAGCCAAACCCAACAAGCTAGTTCGGGTCAAAAAATCGCGTCCCAAAGCCGATCGAGCCGCAATCCCGCAACTATCGATCCGAGTGGGTCTCGATCGGCTAGAGCGGATGAATAATCTCATGGGTGAACTGGCGATCGAGCGACATGGATTGGCTTTGTCCGCCGACCAATTCACGGATACATTGGAGCAACTGCGCTCGAAATGTAGTAATTTCCAGACTATCGGCGATCGCTTGCGACAGATCGCTGACAACCTCGCCATTACGAATCAACCATCACCAGTAGCTAGCAATCCCACCGCAGTGCCAGTCGATCGGTTGCTAACTCAGGAATTTGATGCGCTGGAACTCGATCGTTATAGTGAAGTCCATCACATCGCCCAAGCGACGATCGAGCAATTAGCGCAAATCGAAGAACAGATCGAAGATTTATCACTATTTGTCACCAAATCCCACCAGCAGATCGATCGCCAAAAGCAATTGCTCTCCCATCTCCGCGACGACCTAATGTGGGCGCGGATGCTGCCCTTGGGCGAAATCCTCAATCGGTTTCCCCGTACCCTCCACGATCTGTCGGTGGAATTTAATAAACCAGTGGATCTCAAAATTACAGGTGCTGGCGTCCTCGTCGATCGCGCGGCGATCGATAAGCTCCTCGATCCCCTCCTCCATCTACTGCGGAACGCCTTCGACCACGGCATCGACGCTCCGGCTGTCCGACTCGCGATGGGTAAACCAGAGCGCGGCGCGATCGCCATCAATGCTTATCATCAAGGGAGTCAAACCACGATCGAGATCGCTGATGATGGTCGCGGCATCGACCTCGATGCCATTAAGGCCAAGGCGATTTCGCTGGGTCTACTCGATCCCAGTGCGGCAGCAACGATTAGCCGTGATCGACTGCTCGATTTTTTGTTTGAACCAGGGTTTTCTACTGCCGATCGGATCACCAAACTATCCGGTCGGGGCATGGGTTTGGATATTGTCAAAGAGCAAATCCAGTCGATTAAAGGCACGATCTCGATCGATTCCGAATCGGGACGCGGTACGACTTTCACGCTCCGCATTCCACTGACACTGACGATCGCCCAATTAATGATCTGCCAAGTCGGTAACGCCGTATATGCGTTTCCGGCTGACAGTATTCAAAAAATTGTCGTCCCCACCACCGATCGCTTATCAAAACAGGATGGCCAGCCAGTTTTTCACTGGCAAAATTTGACCATCCCCATTTACAACCTCAGCGATCTGCTCACCTACTCGATTGCCGTCCCCGAACGCAGCCTTTCCCACACGCTCAAAAGCAGTGCGAATAATCCTGCTGACTGGCTGCCACCACTATTATTGATCCGCCGCGCCGATCGGATCGTCGCGCTCCAGATCGATCGACTGATTACCGAACAGGAGCTGACGATCGTCCCCTTTGGTAATGCCATTACGCCGCCGAGTTATAGCTATGGTTGCACGATCCTTGGCGATGGAATCGTCCTCCCCGTCCTCAATCCACATACGCTGATTCAGGTCTTAGTTGATCGAGCTAGCTGTCCGCTGTCATCGCTACCACCACCAGTACCCGTGCCGCTGGTGAGCAATGCGACGATTTTGGCGATCGATGATTCAATTACCACCCGTCAGAGTCTGTGTCTATCGCTGGAAAAATTCGGCTATCGGACGCTGCAAGCCAAGGATGGCCAAGAAGCACTGCAAATCCTCCGCCAAAAAGCTAGTGAGATTAAATTGGTGGTGTGTGATGTCGAAATGCCCAATATGAACGGATTTGAATTCCTCAATGTCTATCGCCAAGATCGTGAGATCTCCCACATTCCCGTAGTGATGCTCACCTCTCGCAGTAACACCAAGCACCGCCAGTTTGCCAGTTATTTAGGCGCAGTTGACTATTTCATCAAGCCTTATGTGGAAGAAGATTTCATGAACGCGATCGGCAAGATTGTGGGGATTTGATAGTTGATAGTTGATAGTTGATAGTTGAGAACTACGAGATCGAATATTCATCACCCCGTGCCCTCATCTCCCCTTCTCTGAGTCTCCCTGTCCCCCCATCGCCCCGCTTTACAAAACCATATGTTTGCAAATACTCTCTCCAATAAATGGGTTGAAACGATAACATTAGTAACAACACTCGATTTAATTGTCTTTGAAGTCGATCGGATCGGTTTTGGCATTCCAATGACTAAAATCGACCGGATTATTAGTAGTGTATTTCTGGGTGAAGATTATTCACTGACTCAAAACGTTGATATCCTCGACCTCCACTACCATTTAACCGGGGAATCGATCGTCAGTCCGACATCGATCGTCCTGTGGATCGACGCACATCAACAGTTAGCAGCGATTCCGATCGAGACAGTTCCGGTGATGGTGAGCGTCCCACTCGATCGGATTCGGACTTTACCTAGCGATTTTCGCCAACAAGATCAACTCGGAATTGCCAGCCATATTGCCATCATCACTGATGATGAAAATACCGAATCAACGATCTTTATTTTGGCTGATTGAACATTTTTCTGTTCGCTAATTTTAAAGGTAGGGGTAATTCATGAAGTGGCTCAGACGTTGCCCCTACCTTTAAAATTGAAAGACCCTACCTTTAAAATTGAAACTAGGGTCTTATTCTCCAGTTACAGATAAACTCTCTACCCAAATACGCGGACAAACGCCACCATTAGTCAGCTCTTCTTTTGGATCGATATAGACGATCGAATTTAACAATTCGCGGAAATCACCAGCAACTGTGGCTGCTTCTACACTAGTCTTGACACCTTTATTGACGACCCAACCATCAAAAGGCAACGAGAAAGAACCTTGCAGCGATTGTACGCCCGCGTGGAGAGCTTGGAGATCGTCAATTAGAATCACATTTTCCGCTGTATCCAGATTGTATTTGGCATCAGCTTGTTCGCCCCCAGACACATGATAAAAGTGAGGTGAGACGGTGATTTTCGATCCCATATTCGCATGTCCAGTCGGTTTAGCATTCATCCGTTTTGCGGTACCAGCACTGTGAATAAATGATGACAAGACACCTTTGTCAATCAAGTTAACCCGCCGCGTGGGAGTCCCCTCCCCATCGAAGGTTTCGATCCCAAGATTACTTGGATGTAGAGCATCGTCAGCGACAGACAATAACGGGGATGCAATTTGAGTACCCAAAGATTCGGGGGTAGACAAACTTTGGTTATCGAGAATACTTTGGGCATTAAAGAGATTGGAGAAAGCACCGAGTAGACTCAAAAAGGCATCGGGAGAAAAGACGATCGTATATTTACCAGATGGGACTTTCTCGTAGTTAAGATGACTAATGGTTTTTTCAGCAGCTTCATCGATACACTTTTGGACATCCAATTTGTCAAAACTATGACTGAGTTCAAAAGCTCCGGCACTACGGGGCTTTTTACCTTCCTGTTCGGTTTTTGTATATAAATAGATTGAGGTAATTGAGTGAGCATCGCTGCGGATGGCACCATCGCTATTAAGATAAAATTGGTTCATCGAGCGTTGGGCTAAACCATTATAAGGCACGCTCTCGATCGCTTGATGAGTAGCTAATAATTTTCGTTCGGCAGCTACTAAACTCTCGATTAACTGAGGTACTGTCGCAGCTTCACCCGCTTCGATCTTAATATCGGCGATCGGGGCAGTCGCTTCGGGACTAAAATCTGGTGCGTGTTCTTTGATGCCAAAAAAACTAGCTTCATGAGCAGTTTTTAGTGCCAATTCTAAGCCATTGTCATCGTAATCGGTAGTGCTGGTAATCCCGACGGTGTTATCCTTATTCCAGACTCTGACGGTAATACCCGATCGATTAGAGGCTTTGACTTGCTTGGGTTCCCCTTTATCTACTTGGACGCTAGTTTCATCAACTGTAGAACCAGACAGATCGAATTTAGAAATGCCTAGTTTGGTGGCAATTTGACGCGCAGACTCGGAAACAGTTTGAATATTTAAGGACATAGATAATTAATTTACAGAATCTGAATTGGAAATTCCCCTCCTCGGAGGGGTGCCCATCGGGCGGGGTGGGTAGATCTACGCCACACCACAAAGAAATCGTGGATTTCTAACGTCCCCCAACGGTAATCGAATCGACCTTAATATGTGGCTGCCCGACAGTGACATAAATACTGCCACTTACCGAACCACAGAACCCCGCAGCCAATCCGAGATCCTCAGAACACATCGAAATCTTATTCATGATTTCCTTGGCTTCACCAATCAGCGTCGCTCCTTTGAGCGGCTTGGTAATTTTGCCATTTTCAATCAGATAAGCTTCATCCACTGAAAAGTTAAATTGTCCGGTAGCACCGACACTACCGCCACCCATTTTCTTACAATAAATGCCCTTGTCGATCGAGCCAAATAACTCCTCGACTTTATGCTCGCCCGGAGCGATATAAGTATTGCGCATCCGACTTGCGGCCGCATAAGCATAACTATTGCGGCGGCCGCTGCCCGTGCGGGGATGTCCGGTGCGGATCGAGCCAGCGCGATCGGCGATAAAATTCTTAAGGATACCATTTTCGATCAATAGGGTGCGCTGGGCTGGCATCCCTTCATCGTCCATATCGATGGTGCCAAAAGCATTGCCAGACAAGCCTTCATCCCAAGCCGTTAAACTTTCATGGGCGATTTTTTGACCCTTCATCTCAGCAAACGGCGTGGTGTTTTTCTCGATTTGGGTCGTCTCAAGTAAATGTCCGCAAGCCTCATGGAAAATCACGCCACCAAATTTATTGGCCATGATAATTGGATAAGTCCCCGATTCTACATAGTCGGCGTAGAGCATCTTACCCGCCGATTCCGAAACATCTTCAGCCGTAGCCCCATAGTCCCAGGTGGTTAAAAACTTCGGATTGCTAGTATCGCCAACTCGTTGACCGATCGACGATCGATTGGCACCGTCAGCACATAATAGGTTATAGCCGACAGATTGGGTCAGTCGAATGTCCCGCGCAAATGTCCCATCACTAGAAGCAATTAATACTTCTTGCCAGTCGCGGAAATATGCCGCCCGTCGCGATTGAATGTGTGTCGCCGTCTGTTTGAGCTTGCCATTAGCGGCCAACAGCACATCCGCCATCTCCCGCATCGAGCTACACTCTTTCAACCAGCTATCTTTGCCCTTTTTGGTGGCGTAGTCTCGTAACAGTTCGAGATTGATTTCGGGTACATAGGAGTTAGGCGCAGGTAAGTGCAACGCCATAATTCCCAAAGCCTTCTCTAATGCCGATTTTAGCCCCATAAAGGACAAGTCATTGGTACTGACATAGCAATCGGCTTTACCCTTAAATACCCGTACGCCCGCACCTGTAGAGAGTCGGGGCGAGATACTGGTGATTTGGTCGTCTTCCGCTAGACAGCTAATATAATTTGATCGCTCTAAGAAAAACTCCACAAAGTCCGCACCAGCCGCTCGTCCTAAGCCCAGCAGTGTCGATAGCGGAGCTTCCCAGGTTTCATCGAATCGATGGGTCGTCGCTGAATAACTCAGATTTGGCAGTTGCTTGGATAACAGAAAAGATTTGGGATCGATCGAAAGAGTCATGCAGGCTTCTCCTGGGGTGCTTTATTTATTGTAACGAAGAGAGTTGGGAGTTGGGAGTTGGGAGACACAGAGATGAGGGACTAGCGATCTTCAAGCTCTATCCACTATCCACCGCAGCCTAAAGCCTAAGACCTAAAGCCTTCCCTGAGAAACTGTAAACATCCATGACAATTCTTATCGATTGATTGAAAAATTTACCATTATGAAACAAAAGATCTATGCTGAAAAATAGATAGTAATAGTTGTGGTAATGACTTATGGACAAGCAGAAGTATCGGATGAACTGCACCCTCACATTCAGTGATATCTATGGGCAGATTGTAATTTGGTTGATGGTAATTTTTATCAGCCTGGCTTCTGCTCTGTCTCTATGGAGTGCTACGCGCCAGATTTACGCGCTGGCAACTGTGGGTTTAATCTTAGTTTTATCCCTCCCCTTTTTATTATTTGCCTTCGTCACCACCTTACTCAATCACATTGAGTTTGTGCCGCTCGAAGCCAACGAAACGACTAGTAGCAGTACCAATAAGCACCGCGCTCACAAGATCGAACCTGCCGCAGTCTAGGGTCGATCGAATTGCTAGCGATAGATAATGCTCGATCGGTGAGATCCCTACTGCCGATCGACTGTTACCTTTTGTTATAATCGGGACGGATGCCCAGCGGAAAGTGTCGCGACAACGGATATGAACAGAAGAAGACCGAATCGTTACGAAGATGATTACGACGATTACGACTACGAACCAAAAAATCTCCCGCCCGAAAAAGGCGGGAAGAAACCTGGGGGTAAATCGATGTTTGATTGGGCAAAAATTGCCGTAGCCGCAGCCATTCTGATTGTCGGGATCGGGATTGGGGTCGCTTTTAGTTCTACCGCGACTGTCGATCCCCAAAACGTAGCTTCTCGCGACTTTATTGATCGAGCCGCACCCAACCCTGAATTATGCGTCCAGTATGGTGCCAGCGCGATGGTGATGGATGCCAGATTATTTGTCACCCTCAGTCCTTTTAAAGTGTATGTATCTCAGCCGAAGATGACACCAGGCTGTGTCATGCGCAGCAATAACTGGTCGATTCTCGAACAGCGAAAACTACTTAATGGCGATCAAGTGCGCGAATGTAAACAGAAGATGAATACCTTCGGATTTACAGGTGCCTTGGAATCTAAGCCCGAAATCACCTGTATCTACCAAAACGATGCCGCCCAAAATCTGTTTCTCAATCAACCTGGTGGCACGTCCGCACCACCGGCTACTGGCTCAGATCAGTTCTAATTCCATCTCACCAACAGCCAGAATAGATCGATTTAGAATCGATCGATAGATCGAGAATAAAGAAGATCGCTAGATCGATTAATAGCAGGGAGATAATGCAATCTCCCTGCTATTTTCATAATTGCAACTAACAATCGAATATCGATCGAGATCGCGATCGAATACCCAAAACTCAATTCGTTCAGGATTACTAGATAATCCAAATGCTTAGACTTTTTGCTCGATCGATTCTAATCGTGCTTGTCTGCGACGGAGTATCAATTTTCCACCGATCGCGGCAAAGATTAAGGTACCGAGCAAATCAGCAGGTTCTGGCACACTAGTCGCTTCAGCACTAGCAAACCGAGAAATACCAGCAATCGCATTTTGACTACTAACAGCATTATTGAGAATGCCATTATCCACCCGATTCCAGCCAATTGCATCAAATGCTTTCTGATCATTTTCAGAAATTGCGAGTAGTTCACCTGGAGCGATCGTTGGATCGAGAATTCCCAAGCCTAGATTATCCTTCCAGTGGCCATTCTGACGACCATCGCCAAAAATTTCCCCGTTAGAAAGATCGGCAATTTTAGTTACGCCACCATCGATCGAAAAATATTTAGCACGATCGTCTGCCGTCCAATCGATCGCACCGACATTCTTACTGTCAGTAGAATACCGAAATAGATCGAGAGGACTGACATAACTAAATTGATTGTCGTTATAATATTGCGACGAACTATTGGTATCCAAAATATCGACACCACTCATAAAACCTAAAGCGTGGCCGATTTCATGCGCAGCAATCCCCACAAAATCAAATGCCCCACTACTAATGCCATCGCTCCGATTGAAATCCCAATTAAACAAACTACTAAAACTAATCGAGGCATCATTACTAGTGCTATTCCCTTGCAGTCCTAATGCCTTGGCATTTGCCCTGGTTAGATCGATCGTTTGATTATTGGCATTACCATTATTATCTAGGTAAGGGGTCGCACTTCCCGCGCCGTTGGGATTATTGGCCGTACGATTGAGCAGCAGATTAAATGTCGAGCCACTGGAGAGACTATTGACAGCCGTATTATCGTCTGCTGAGGTTCGATCGTTTTTGAGGGCATTGTAAACTTGACTGTAGTTATAAGACTGATAGCTAGAACCAGTCTCCCCTAGAGTACCCGCACCCAGTGCTGTCAAGTTAATATTGACATTGACAGTGACAGGATCGGTAAATATTGAAGACCAGAGATTTCCGGCGGCTGCGAAACCATCGATCGCTTGTTGGGATGTTCCGGCGGCTGGCGAGAAGTTAAATGTCAGCGCATTGACTGGAGTTAATCCGCCACTAGAGCCAATGCCGATCGCCGCCAGCCCCGCGATCGCCGCCGCCTGATTGAGTCGTACGATATAAGTCTTCATTGTGGTAGATCGTAGTAATGAATTGTGTTCGATTAGCACCCAAAAACATTTGCGCGAATCCGATGCTGGATTCGCGCTAGATTGCTTGAAGAGAAGATCGAATTAGCGTAGTCGATCGGTTTGAGTTTGAAATGTTGTTGCCGAGGTTATTCTAGCTTACAAACAGATCGATCGGACGTACAAAATTAGACTACATTGCTGCTGACAAATTGTTAGACTTCTAAATCTCGCTCTGGCACGGTGACTTCAGCCAGATATTTTCTGCGCTTGAGCACCAATTTAACACCAAAAGCGGCACAGATAAACGTGCCCGCGAAATCAGCAGGTTCGGGGACGATCGCCGTATTGCGACGATTCCAGCCGATGACATCTAACGATTGAGCATCATTGTTAGTAATCTGCAACAATTCACCATTGGCACTAGTGGGATCCATAATCCCTAATCCTAAATTATCCTTCCAATGACTTGCTTGACGACCATCACCCAGAACGGAGCCAGTCGAAAACGAAGCAATCTTCGTCACACCATTATCCAGTGAGAAGTATTTATCACTAGTTCCTGCCGTAATGTCGATCGCGTTCACAGCCTGACTAGCTGTAGAGTAGCGAAATAGATCTAACGCTGCGATCGCCGAACTCTGAAAAGCACTATCTACAGCCCCATCAATGTAATCGACTCCGCTCACAAATCCCAATGCGTGGCCGATTTCATGTGCGGCAACACCGACAAAATCATAAGCACTGCTACTGATGCCATTGCTGCGATCGAAATCCCAAGTGAATAAGCTATTGAATGAGATACTAGCATCCGTAGTACTACTAGTACCGATTAGACCTAAGGCTTTCGCATTGGCACGATTGACCTCAACCCAGTTGCTGTCATACGTATAGGCCGTTAAACTACCATTTCCATTCGGATTGTCCGTAGTGTGGTTGATCAATGTCTTATACGTCGAACTATTAGACAAGCTATTGACGGCTCTGGTGTCATCTGCTGTTGTTTTATCACTGTTGAGTGCATTATAAACATTCTGATAAGAATAATAATTACTTGCAGAACTAGCTTGACCGAGCGTGCCGGCATCTAGTACTGAATAGTCAATACTGAGATTAATAATGACATCATCGGTAAACAACGAAGACCAGAGAGCACCTGCGGCGGCAAACCCATCGCGAGCTTGTTGTGATGTCGCTGCAGTTGGTGTGAAATTAAATGTCAATGCATTTGCTGGTGTCATAGAACCACTGCCACCAAGACCAGCTAATGCCATCCCTGTCATCACAGCCAAGTGCTTAATTTTCACAATCTGAATCTTCATTGCTCGCGTTATTATCTATATATCTTCACCCAATTATTGCTGTATAAAATAAAACATGCCACGGTGGAAATACGGCTGTAAATATACTTAGCTTTGATTTCTGATAGTTGATGTTAACTAGCAGTAAAATTTAAACACTTGAATGATATCGATTGCTATTTTGCAAACGTTATAGCTGGAATTAGACCGAAATATTCTCAAAATTAGTGCATACAAAAATCGCGGTAGCTCATGAGCTGCCGCGAGGAAAAAAGAT
Organism: Chamaesiphon sp. OTE_75_metabat_556; assembly: GCF_031378165.1. Classification (NCBI taxonomy): domain Bacteria; kingdom Bacillati; phylum Cyanobacteriota; class Cyanophyceae; order Gomontiellales; family Chamaesiphonaceae; genus Chamaesiphon; species Chamaesiphon sp. OTE_75_metabat_556. The sequence continues at coordinate 3,039 of NZ_JANNDR010000037.1, read as the reverse complement.
AAGAAAATTAGTTGGATTTGATCGTACTTAGATGAAGAGCTACAGATTGGTGATAAAACCGACGATCCCGTGTCCGGTCAAAACTTCTTGAATCAACAGGGCGACAAAACCGATCATCGCAAGGCGACCGTTGAGTGTCTCGGCATATTTCGTCCAGCCCGCTTGAGGGCCGTCAGTGACGTACATTTTTGGCTCGATCGCAAAGTTATTCTCTCTACCGTCGTTGTCGATGAATGTTTTGCCCTGCATGATGGTTTCCTCTGTTGAGTAGTGCGATAGATATTTTTCTGTGTAAACTAGCAGATGGGAGGCGATCCAGACTGGTGACTACAGATTGGTGATAAAGCCAACGATGCCATGTCCGGTTAACACTTCTTGAATTAACAGTGCAACGAAGCCAATCATCGCCATCCGACCATTGAGTGTTTCGGCGTACTTAGTCCAACCAGCTTGAGGGCCGTCAGTGACGTACATTTTTGGCTCGATCGCGAAGTTATTTTCTCTGCCGTCGTTGTCGATGAATGTTTTGGTTTGCATAATGGCTGGGCGGTGACTTACCGTTACAAATATTTAGTTATGTAAACTAATATAACGATATCTTTACAAAAAAGCAAGGAATTTTGACAAATCGTCAAAAATGTCCTCGATCGACGTTCGCCCATTTAGTAGCTATATATTGCTGATGAACCCACCCGACCTCGAAATTACCGTCACGATCCAGCTATTTTCGGTGTATCAAGAAGCCTTTGGCAGATCCGAAATCTCCTATCAATTTCCGCCCAATACGCCTGTCAAAGCCGTGCTAGAGCGATCGATCGCCGAGCGGCCGCAATTAGCTCAATGGCGTGATGTGACGCGCTTTGGCATCAATCTCGAATTTGTCGATCCAGAGACGATCGTGCGCGATCGCGACGAAGTAGTCTTAATTCCCCCAGTCAGCGGTGGCTGACTCATCCCGAACGATGCCCGATGGATCGATGGTTAGATGTCGATCGAGGGATTGCCAATGATAAAGTCCTAATGGACGAAGTTTGGTGGTAAACAGGTCGATGGAAAAGCCCCCTTTCGTAGCGCGGTGGGCGATATGTTCCAAAAACATGCGTCGAAAGGTATACTCAACGATCGAATCGCCTTCGAGCAAGATGACTTCAGTGATCGCGGCCAGTCGATCGATCTGAGCATCGACACCACTAACGATCGTCTCGATCGCAAATTCGGCAAATTCAGCAATATCTAGCGCAATCGGTCGGTGGCCGATCGGTGGCCATGAATCTAGATGTACGACCCATTGAGCCTCAAAAGCTGGAAACTCTGAGAGAATAATCTCCATACAATTGGTACGATCGATCTGACTATACTCCATACATTGTTAGTTCTAATGACTAATCACTTAGATCGGGCGATCGCGCTGCTCCACTCAGCTACCCAGAGTTTAACAGAATTATCAGCGATCTCCGTCGGTAGGGAAACCGCCGATTTACGGCATCAGCCACCCTTACGCGAGACGATCGATAATAGTGCCGAACAAATTCGGCGCGCGCTCGCCGAACTCGCCGCAGCACTCAATCCGCCCTCCCTAGACACGATTCCCCCCGAAATCATCGCTAAAGCCGAACGGTTGGGAATTCCCCTCAATGATATTGAGGTGCGAGTCGCCATTACCACCCATCATCTGAGTCAATTTGTCGGCATTCTCAATGAAATCGAGCAGAGATTTGGTGAAATCCGTCGCGTGCGAGAATATTTACTAGTCAGGCTGCCAGACCAACCGATCGAGCAACTTGGTTCTAGACTACCTGTATATACGGCAACAGATTTTGAGTGGACGGAACCCCGACTCTCACCAACAGAACTTGCCGCAATTCGATCCAAATATCAGATTGATCGGTTATTAACCCAACCACCCCGCCACTCAACCGATCTCTTCCAACAGATCGCCGCCGCCGATCGCGCCTGGTCTCAAGCTCAAACCGATCTCCAGTCCCCACCCACCGATCCTGAAGATCTCCCCTTCTAAAATTAGGCTGTGCCGATGTGCAGGATAATGCACTATTCGGATACCCCGCTCCCCGCTCCCAACTCTCAACTCCCAACTCCCAACTCCCAATGACTCGATTTATCAGTTTTATTCCTAGTGCGCGGACATTCTGGCTGCTGGTTGGGGGTGGTTTGTTTGCCACGATTGTGGCGATCGTCATGCCTGCACCCCAAGGTATCAGCATCGCCACCAGCATTACTTGTGCTTGGTATGCTCTCATTCTGCTGCTGGCCGGAATCGATGCTGCACGCAGCAAAGCCGATCGAGTCCAAGTCAGCCGCGAGCAGTTGGGAAAACTCTCGATCGGGCGGGATAATCTCGTAACGCTGACGGTAGAATCGATCGCCAGGAGTGGCAAATCGCGCCAGTTGCACTACCAAATTCGCGACGGTTTACCAGCAGATTTGGCAGTAACTAGCGAACCAATTGTGGGAGAGCTGACAGCAGGAACTACTCAAACCATGACTTATCCCGTCCATCCTTACCGCCGAGGCGAGTACGCATGGCAGGGGATCGCAGTTAGGCAATTGAGCTTGTGGGGACTGGCTTGGCAGCAATGGCGGGTAGATGCCGCCCAGACGGCGGTGGTATATCCCGATCTAGTCGGCCTCAGAGCACTCTCGATTCGTCTTACTCTCCAATCGACCGGATCGATGCGCCAAGCTAGAAAGCGCGGCATGGGTACAGAATTTAGCGAACTGCGCGACTATAATAGTGGCGACGATCCCAGATCGATCGATTGGAAAGCTACCGCGCGGCGCAATCGACCACTGATCCGCGTCTTGGAGCCGGAGCAGGAACAGACGGTGATTATCTTGCTCGATCGGGGGCGGCTGATGACTGCCAATATTCAGGGCTATCAGCGGTTTGATTTTGGTCTAAATGCAACTCTATCCCTGGCACTGACGGCGATTCAACGAGGCGATCGAGTAGGTGTGGGCGTATTCGATCGGTATCTGACGACCTGGATTCCGCCCCAGCAGGGTCAAAATCACTTTTCG
>NZ_JANNDR010000573.1:0-11348 GCF_031378165.1 Chamaesiphon sp. OTE_75_metabat_556 | reverse complement strand
TCCGCCCTACCGCCACCTGATAATGTCCCTGTTCATCACTTTCAACCTCCATTACCCAACCACTAGATTGCATCGCTTGACGTACTTTGGCTAAAGCTGCTGCTTGTTGATCCGCTAATTCTGGTGATAATTGCGCTTCCTGCTCTCCCGCCTCTTTGATAAACAACCGCACCCGATGCTGGAGATTGACTGGTTCGGATTCCACTATCGCAGGCAATCCTGGTGCGATCTGCGCGATAACTGCGGTAACTCCGCTTTCTTCAGCCGTTAAGATTTTGGCAGTAGCTGTGGATGCTTGCAACTCGATAATTTCAACCACCGCAAGGCGGTTTTGCTTATCGCTAAAGTCACTCCCAACCGGATAAATTGCGAATCGAGATCCGCTACCCAATCCTTGTGCTAACCCGCCATCTAACGTGACTCGTGCTGGCGCAACATTAATAACGATTAGACTATATCGTACAGACTCGATTTCACTACCAAATACCAATCGATCGCTTTCGCCCAAGAGCATCGGTAATTGATTGGGCAATTTACTTTGAATCTGACCTTTGACTCGATCGTACAAAGCCTGATAGGTTAAATGAGAGTTACTGTTGAGGGTATCGAGCATCCAATAAGTCAATGCTCCATTGCGTTCTGTGCCAGTACCAAACGCAGATTCATACGCAAACTCAGACGGACGACAAGCACCCAAGAAGACATAATCCCGTTGATTTGGCAACCAACCCTCTTTAGGGCTATTTTGAGTCAGCAGCAGCCAATTTTGGACTAATTCAGCTCTTGTAGCCACGGTACTAGCTTGCGGTCGATCGCTTAGATCTACCTGTCCAGCGCGCGCCCCACGAATCTCCCCATCGCCGCGTGTCGCGCCCCCGGCATGACAACTATCAAAAATAACAGTGACGATTAAACCCTTGTCTGTCATCCGTTTCAGAAGAGTTGTCATCTCCACATCTCGCAGATAATGACCGTCGTTACCCACATCCATCGGCACTAAGCTTTCATCGAACTGCCCCGCTCCTTTCAATTCGGGGAAAATTGTCTTCACTCGTCCACCATGTCCAGAATAGTGGATGTAGACTAAATCTCCCGTATTTGCACTTGCGGTAATCCGATCGAAAGCATCGACGATGTTTTGATAAGTTGGGAGTATTTCCTGCCGTGCCGCTCTTACATTTCCCAGCAAATTAGTGTCTGGCACCGGAGCGGTAAGTCTAGTTATCTTCTCTGCTGGTATGTTCAGCGATTTGGCAAGATAATCTGCGACCTTGTCGATATCGCGAACGGCTCCTTGGAGGCTGTTGAACAGGGGATTGGGTGCATAATTATCGATGCCAATTAATAAAGCATAGAAGTCAGCCATTTTTACACACACCCCCTCAGCATCCTACGGTGTCTACACATCTCTGGTGAGAAGCGAAATTGGTGTGAATCCCCCTAAATCCCCCTTAAAAATCGGATGCCTTTCCGGTCGGGTTTCCCGACCATGGAAAGGCACCAAGCGGGGGGCTAAGAATCCGGTTCCCCCCTTTTTAAGGGGGGCTAGGGGGGATCTAGATCTACGGATCGACTCAATCGGACTTGTGTGTACACCGTAGCCCTTAAAAAGGGGGGTTAGGGGGGATTCAGATCTAGAAACGAAGTCCAACCAACTTGTGTATACACGGTAGTCTTAGCATCTGGATCGACTTCCCGATCCACGCTAGCGATCTAGTGAAGAGGGGAAGAAGATCTGCAATCCCCTTCCCCATTATTGTGAGTATTCTAACTAGCTACATAGTCCCGAAAACTGCTGTGCCGACGGCGGAAATGGGAGAGAGCTTGATGCTCCAATTGCCGCACCCGTTCGCGACTGAGATTGAGAATTTCGCCTACTTTGGCTAGCGATAGCTCGCTACCGCCTTCTAGCCCAAACCGCAAATTAATCACATCTCGTTGCTGATTGGTCAGTTCGTCGAGGGTTGTTTTGAGTTCTTGGCGTAGCGACTCTTGGACGGTGTATCGCTCTGGCGAAATGCCGCCATCTTCGAGGAGTTCTGAGAGTTCGGTATCCTGCCTGTCGCCGACTTTGGCATCTAGCGAAATCGGCGATCGCGAGATGTTCAGATAGTCCCGAATCTGGGCGGGTTCGAGTGCTAGCTCGGCAGCAATTTCTGCTGATGTCGCACTGCGCCCGAGTTGCTGGGATAACTCCCGCTGGGTCTTCTTGATTTTGTTGAGTTTTTCGGTGATGTGAATGGGCAAGCGAATCGATCGACCCTGTTGGGCGATCGCGCGGGTAATCGCTTGGCGAATCCACCAGTAAGCATAAGTCGAAAACTTATAACCACGACTGGGATCGAATTTTTCGACACCCCGTTCCAGTCCCAAGGAACCCTCTTGGATCAGATCGAGAAATTCCAGGTTGCGCTTTTGATATTTTTTGGCGATCGCCACTACCAATCGCAGATTGGCTTCGATCATTTTTTGTTTGGCTTGACGACCCAATCGCAATACTCGATCAAGTTCGGCCTCTGAGACTGTCGCTGCACTGGCCCATTCCAGTTGGGTCGGCTGCCGATTTAAGGTCTGTTCCAGGCTCTGCTTGACCTCTTGTAAGAGCATCATTTGTTGCACTTGCTTACCGTAGCAAATCTCTTGCTCTTGGGTGAGCAATGGAACGCGACCGATTTCATGGAGATAGGTGCGTACCATATCGCCTGTATATTTGGGTTGACCGATCGTTCGAGTTTTTACACTAGGCATGAGTTGATCTGTAACTCCCTTTACAAGTGGCTGATAAAACTTTTACACACTACTCCTCGATAGTCTTCACTGCTCGATCTCTGAATTCCCGAAGAGTTCTACAGCATCGATGTTCGTGAATATGAGCGATCGCGTGTCGATCTCGGCAAAGCTAGAGCTGGGTTAGGCTCTGTTGCCGTTATAGTGTCTAGACGTAGATCGATGGATTAAAGTTCTCTATCCATCTAAAAACATATCAGTGTTGATAGATTGGAAAACTTAATTAATCGTTAAGTTAGGATGTAGGATTTAGATATTAGGAGAGTATGAAATTAAGAGACAACCTGTTTACTTAAATTAAAAAATAGTCCATGTTGAAACTCTAAAGCCTAAAAACTAATGACATCTATAAAGCCTACTTCTGAAACCAGAGAAAGCCTGTTTGCATCAAACCCACCAGAAAACCCAGGACGCCGCCGAGATTTACAATTCCTTGGAGTTCGCTTTTGACAATCCCTTGAATCCCAGCTTCTAGCTCGGCGGGAGAAGTAGCCTTGACTCGATCGATGATCACTTGGTCGATACTCAAAATCGGGATGACTTGAGTGATGATTTGTTCGAGATCGCGTTCGAGATAGCGATCGATAATAATTGCTAGTTCCTCACTGACGACATCCAAAGATGAGGTCAAAATCGTCGAGTTGCGCAATCGACCGATCGTCACATTGGCAATACCGTCCCAATCCACCGAATCTGTCAAGCCTTGAATTAATTCGACACCTTTGCTTTGAATATAAGTCCGTACGCTAGTGCTGATAGTTTTGCGCAGTTGTTTGACGGTGGAGACGGGTAAATTTTGGAGGGAGAGTTCGCGTAACAATTCTTGACCGCGATTGCGGATATTCAGGGCGACAATCAGTTTGGCAATAATCTGGTTGGCTTTTTCACGATCGTCTAGGCAGAATGTCCGCAGCCGACCGAGGGCATTTTTGACACCGAATAAGTTGGCAACGACCCAGTAAGTGCCGCTACTCTGTTCTCGCAAGCCTTCATCGATGACTTGAATATTGCGATCGGTCAAAAAATCGACGATCGCCAACCGCAGAACTTCGGGCGGTAAAATGACATTAATCAACCAGTCAGCTAATTGGGCAGCTTGACCGTCAGTTAGCTCGAATTCGAGAATCAGGCGATCGAAAATTCGATCGATCTGTGGCTCCAGAAAATCGGGTCGGCGCGCTAAAACTCTCAACCAGCGCGGAAAAGATTCGCCGAGCAAATCTTTGAGAATATTGGCCAGCACTTTGACTGTTTTTTGTTCTTTGTCTGCCTGGATCCGATCGAGGGCGAGTTGAATCAGCCAGGTAATCGCCGCTTGCACCCGCTCGACTTCGAGCAATCGCTTGGCAATCTTTTGTAGCTCTACAGGGGTGAGCAGCGAACCCATAATCGTATCGGAAATCCGCGTCGCCAAACGTTCTTGATTGCTCGGAATCAATCCAGGGGTAAACGGCAGTTGATATTTACCAATGTATTTCGCCGTGTAGGGACGAAACAACATTTTGATTGCGACATCATTGGTAAAATAACCGACAACAGCACCAGCCAGAGGCGGGGTCAAGTAAAGCCACAGTTGGAACAGGGACAATGGATTCTCAAAGATAAGCTGGGTTGATTCTACAATTATACCCAGAGTCATGTCGATGCTGCTGAGGCTGGCTACGGGCGGTTATCCGCTCGGAGCGAATAGGGTGGCAGGAGATTAACTCTATCCAAATCTAATAGATGGCGACTACTCTAGCCCAAATCTGCAATCAATTGGGGCTAATGAGTCAGGGTTTAGGGGAGTTAGCTAAAATTAAAGATCTATAAGAAAGATCTTTAATTTATGAATTCAGAATTACGCTCTCAAATCCGCGATCTGTGTCGAGACGACACTGCATTCGATCAATTACAACAGCTTTTAGCCGCAGAAATTCAGCCCCTCCAACGGGATCTCAACCTGGCCAACTTTCGCTTAGAGCGGCAGCACGCGCTCTTTGACGTAGTTACTCGACTCCGCAGTCCCCTCGATCTCGAAACAATTTTTAAAGATACCGCGATCGAAATCCGCAAACTGATGGCCGCCGATCGGGTAGGAATGTTTCGGTTCTATTCGGAGTCCCATTGGAATGATGGCGAATTTGTCTCCGAGGATGTTGCCCCAGAATTTGATTCGGCTCTCGCCCAAAAAATCCACGATGACTGCTTTGGCGATCGATTCGCGATCGATTACCAAAAAGGGCGCGTCCAAGCTGTCGCCGATATCTATACCGCTGGCCTGAGCGACTGTCACCTCAAGATCCTCGCCCAATTCCAAGTCCGCGCCAATTTGGTCGTGCCGCTGTTGCAGGGAGATAGCTTGTGGGGATTGCTATGCATCCATCAATGTCATGCCCCCCGCGAATGGCAACCCACCGAAGTCGAATTTGTCACGCAGATTGCCAATCATTTGGGCGTTGCCCTCCAACATGCCGAACTCTTGGCCAAACTCCAAGCCGAAATAGTCGATCGCCAAGAAGCGCAACAACAGGCTCTCGAACTCAATCACGGTCTTCAGCAAGCCGTCAGCGAACTCAAGTCAGTTAATAAAGAACTTGAAACTTTTAGTTATTCTGTCTCCCACGATCTCCGCGCCCCTTTGCGTAGTATCGACGGCTTCAGTCAGGCATTAATCGAAGATTGTATCGAGCAATTAGATGAAACGGGTCACGATTATTTGCGACGGATTCGAGCAGCGACCCAACGCATGGGACAATTAATCGACGATCTGCTGAGTCTATCGCGAGTGATTCGGAGCGATATGCACCGAGAACCAGTCACTCTGAGCCTCTTGGCCAGTCAGATCTTTGCCGATTTACAACAGGCTTATCCCGATCGCCAAGTCGAATCGATCGTCCAACCCGATCTGCTCGATCGCGGTGACAGCCGATTGCTCCATGCCATCCTCGAAAATTTATTAAGTAATGCCTGGAAATTTACCGCCACCAGACCGCAGGCCAAAATTGAGTTTGGCGCGCTACCGCTAGTAGCAACCGTGGCGGACGCTGGCCACCAACCACGAACTTACTTTGTGCGCGATAATGGGGTCGGCTTCGATATGGCCTACGTAGAAAAGTTATTTTCCCCCTTCCAGCGATTGCATAGTATCCAGGAATTTCCTGGTAATGGGATCGGACTAGCGACCGTGCAACGGATCGTACATCGTCATGGGGGACGCGTCTGGGCAGAAGGCTCGATCGATCGGGGCGCAACATTTTATTTCACGCTCACAACAGAGGAAGTAGGGACATGACGGAACGCGCCAACAACAAGGTAATTTTGCTGGTGGAGGACAATCCCGATGACGAAGCGTTGGCACTCCGTGCGCTCAAACGCCATCATATTGGGAATGAAATCGTCATCGCTCGCGATGGTGTCGAAGCTCTAGATTATCTCTTCGGCACGGGCAAATATCTCGATCGAGATATCAATAACAAACCATCGGTGATTTTATTAGATTTGAAGCTACCGCGAGTTGATGGTTTAGAAGTCTTGCGCCGCTTGCGAGAAGATCCGCGCACGCGATTTTTGCCCGTAGTTGTATTAACGACCTCCAGCGAGGAAGGCGATGTCCTCGATAGTTACAGTCTTGGTTGTAATAGTTATATCCGCAAACCTGTCGATTTTGTCCAGTTTTCCGAAGCAATTAGGCAACTGGGGATGTACTGGTTATTGATGAACGAACCGCCTCCAGTTTAGGTTTTAGGTTTTAGGCTTTAGGCTTTATGTTTGCGAACTGCTCTCCAACTAACCCACATCCCACTTCCCGTGGTACAGCAACTCTCAACTTCCCACTTACTAAAGCTGTTAACAAGAAGATGAATTCCCAATTAAAAATTCTAATTGTCGAGGATTCAGAAGACGATCTTCTCTTACTCCTTCGCGAACTGCGACGCGGTGGCTATGCACCCGAATATGTGCGGGTGGAGACTGCTGCGGATATGAAAGCAGCCCTCGCGCAGCAAACTTGGGACATCGTGATTGCCGACTACACCTTGCCGAGGTTTAGTGCGCCAGAAGCCTTGCAATTGCTCCAGCACCAGCAGCAAGATTTACCTTTTATTATTGTCTCTGGGACGATCGGCGAAGAAACGGCAGTGGCGGCAATGAGAGCTGGAGCGCACGACTACTTACTCAAGGATAATCTGACTCGGCTAGTACCTGCGGTAGAGCGAGAACTGCGTGAGGCTCAAGAGCGGCTCAAACGCCTTGAAGCCGAACAAGCTCTGCGAGAGAGTGAGGAACGCTTTCGGCAGTTGGCCGAAAATATTACAGAAAGTGTATTCTGGATGTCCGATCCCACTGCACTAGAGATGCTCTATGTCAGTCCGGCCTACGAACGGATCTGGGGACGCACTTGCGTGAGTTTGTATGCGGACTTTATGGAGTGGATTGAGGCCATCCATACCGAGGATCGGCAACGCGTTCACAGTCACTTTTTCGAGCATTCATTGCTGGGCAACTACGATGAGGAGTATCGAATTATGCGTCCTGATGGCTCGATTCGGTGGATTCGCGATCGCGGTTTCCCGATTCAAGATCGATCGGGCGTACCTTACCGCGTTGTCGGCATTGCCGAGGACATCACCGAGCGCAAATTGACCGAAGCTGTCCTCCGGCGCACCGAACGGCTGGAGAGCCTGGGCACATTAACCAGTGGCATCGCCCACGATCTCAACAACGTGTTGACCCCGATTATGGGAATCGTCCAATTGCTACCTCTGAAAATTGTCAACATCGATGAACCCACTCAGCGGTTGCTACAAGTCCTCAATGACAGCACCCGCCGAGGTGCCGATTTGGTCAAGCAAATTCTCGCCTTTACCCGTGGGGTCGAGAGCAAGCCGACAGCCCTCCAGATCGGTCAGTTGCTAGTAGAAATTCAAAAAATCGTCCAACAGGCATTTCCCAAGAATATCGAACTGTCGCTGGCATTTCGCGGCAGTGATGGCCACGATCGACCCGCAGATTTATGGCTGATTACGGCTGATGCCACCATGTTGCATCAGGTATTTATGAATCTGTGTGTCAATGCCCGCGATGCGATGCCCGATGGCGGCACCTTGAGCATCGTGGCTGAGAATTTAGCCATTGATGAAAATTATGCGCGGATGCACATCAATGCCCAAGCTGGAGCTTATGTGCTAGTGACGATCGCCGATACGGGCACTGGCATCTCGCCAGAGATTATCGATCGAATTTTCGATCCCTTCTTCACAACCAAAGACATCGGTAAAGGTACGGGATTGGGACTATCGACTGTCGTCGGCATCATCAAAAGTCATCATGGCTGGATCGATGTGGATAGTCAAGTTGGCAGTGGTACTCGGTTCAGAGTCTATCTACCCGCGACAGATACTCATGTAGCTGCACCCGCGATCGCCGCTATACCGCGATCGGGTCAGGGTGAATTAATTTTGGTCGTCGATGATGAAGTGGCAATTCAGGAAGTCACCAAAGCGACCTTAGAGGCTTATGGTTATCAGGTCATGACGGCTAGCGATGGGATAGAAGCGATCGCCCTCTATGCCGAGCATCGGCAGGAGATCGGCGTCGTCTTGATGGATATGATGATGCCATCGTTGGATTCGGCCACGATCGTCCGTACGCTCTGCAAACTCAATCCCCAAGTCCAAATTATTGCCATGAGCGGATTGGCCACCAGCGAGACAGTCAAAAGCACGATGAAGGAGGGTGTTAAAGCTTTTCTAGCCAAACCCTTTACCGCTTCAGAATTATTGAATCTACTGTAGTTTTAGTGCTGTGGTCGCCTAGCACCCAGGGTGAACGCACTTAAAGTTCTTACTATTTAAAATCCTCGCAAATCAGTTGCAGATTTGAATTATGAAAAGTATGAAAGCTTTAATGGTAAATAAGTATAGCCAGTTAATTATGTTATATTTATTGGAAATTTATATCACGTCAAATGAAGCTAAAGCCAAAGCACAGTATAGCAGAACACTTTGGTAACATAAAAGACATGGCTCTCCCGCTAGTATGGGAGAGCCAAAGAAATATGCAATGGATTGAAAATTGACAATTTTGAAGATGAAGTTGGAATTAGTAAAGATTCAGCTAAAAATCTACTGTCTGAAGTAAATGGAAGTATCCACTTTTGGCAGCTAGACAGTCTGTAGAAGAGGTTGACGGAGAAATAGGATGGACAATGCCAACCGAAAAGATTCAGATAAAATAAAAATAATTTGTATGGCTGTAATCGATCGAATCTACTTATAGATCTCTCAGGATTAGCTCTAAATCTCTTGTGGCATGAATGATGCGAAGTATCTCCAATTTTTCATCATCATAGCGATAAAAAATTAGATATTTCTTGAATCCTTTGACAGCCCATTTACGAATATTGACAATATCTTCTTCACTGTCATACTGTTGGCTCACTCCAGGCATTCGAGCTAATGCAGCAAAAGTTTGTCGTGCAGCATCAAAAAACTCAAAAGCACTATCTCGATTATTTTGAGATAGATAACTAAAATGTTCGTGTAGGTCGAGGCTTGCATCCTCATGAATTAAAATATAACGAGTCATGTTTGAGGAGGAAGGCCATTCAGATATTGATGTTGCTGCTCCCACCACTCATCAGTTGCTTCGATCGTCCGATTTTTCTGGAGCGTCGATCGCAACATCGCATTGACTTTCTGTTTGGCTTGACGCTCTTGCTCTCGTTCGATTAATGCTGTCAAAAACTCGTCGGCACTACCATAGTTACCGCTGGATATCTGTCCATCGACATAGGCTTTCACGGCTTCGGGCAGTGCGATAGTAAGGTAAGTCATAAGAATTGTCTGTACGATCTAACTGATTGGATTATAACTTATGACTCAGATGAATTTAATCGCCAACACAGAACGAGTTATTCCAATGGAGTGGTTCGTTGGCGGAGCCTCTCCCTCGGAGACTCGATCGGCTGTAGATGTCGCACCGGATTTAATTGGTTGTACCTTAGTACGTCAACTTCCCGACGGCACCCAATTACGCGGGCTAATTGTTGAAACCGAAGCGTATCAAGAAGGCGATCCGGCTTGTCATGCCTATCGCAAACAAACCAAACGCAATCAGATTATGTTTGGTGTGCCAGGATTTGTATATGTGTATTTGATTTATGGCATCTATCACTGCGTGAATATCGTAACCGATCGAATTGGTGCGCCGAGTGCAGTGTTAATTCGGGCACTGGAGCTAGAAAAACAGACATTAAATCACATTTTGCTCAAACCTAAGGAAAAGCCAGAACGGGCAGCCGCAGGGCCAGGAAAACTCTGTCTCGCGATGCAAATTAACTTGGATCTGTATGGAACGAAACTAGAATTAGGACAACCGATGTGGGTGGAACATCGATCTAGTGACTGGCAAGCCAAACTCGATGCAGGAGCAATTACACTCACTCAAACCACCCGCATCGGACTGACACAGGGGATCGAATTGCCGTGGCGGTGGTATCTCAAGGGGTGCAAAGCAGTTTCAAAACTTGGTTGAGAGGAGAGCAAGCTGGATATTGACAGATCGATCGGGCGATCGATCTAGTCCTAAATTTGGGTAATTTAACAGTAGAAGCGAGGAATTCCCCAATTTGTTTTGCCCGATATGTATCAAAAAATTCTGGCGTGCGCGTTAGTAATCTATTCATCAATGTTGCTACCAGCAATTGCTGGTACCGAATCGCATTCTGACGATCTATTGACATCAGAAGATCTCCATACGGTGGCGGCTGAAGCAAAATCTTGGAAGGGCACCCGCTATCGCTATGGCGGTAAAGATAAAAATGGTGTGGACTGCTCCCATTTTGTCTATGCAGTCTATAACAGCATCTTCGAGGGCTACAATTACCGGATGGCTAATCAGTACCTAAATGATGCAGATTTTGCACCGACTAAAGCACCGCTAGTCGGGGATGTGATTATCTTTTTATCATATAAAGGTGCCTCCGCCCACATGGGCATCGTCACTGATGTGGCGAGCAAGAAATTTATCGGCGCGCAAAGTAGTACTGGCGTGAAGGAAGCTAGTTTTGCACCTAACAGCTATTGGGGTAAACGTCCTTACCGAATTTTATCTTTATTACCTTCTAATTAGAGGGGAGTTGACAGTTGACAGTTATCAGAATCTCCGAAAAACCCCGTCCGTTTTACGGCGGGGATGGATAGGAGGGCGGTGAGGAGTCCCACCCCCGAAAGATTTTGACCAACGCTCAAAGAGAGAGCGGGATGGGCGACGAATCGCCAATTAGGGTTTTGTGCATAGACTATAGATTTCGATTGGGGTACAATGTTTTTGGTCGTTGACCCACCCGAGACGCATGGATCAGACAGCCTAACGAGCGAAGTCCAGTTCAACTGGCGGCGCAGAAAAAGCGGAGTTCGTCCGGACGGGTTTCCCGTCCATGGAACGAACCCAAGCATCGGTAGACCGGGAAAAGCTTGAAGGGCAATGGCAACATCCTGGATAGACATAAGTTAATTTACTTGAATGTTTCTAAAAACCGCAGGGCTTGCGGGGTTAGTCTGTGGAGCGAACATCAGACC
>NZ_JANNDR010000556.1:0-2206 GCF_031378165.1 Chamaesiphon sp. OTE_75_metabat_556 | reverse complement strand
GGCTTTCGATCGACAGACCCCGCAATAAATTCACTAGCTGGTTTGGTTTCTGGTAATGCCAAAAACTCTGCCAGAGTGAAAATTTGAGGTTGAAAAGTAGTTGTCATAGCCAGACCTCCAGCGCGGATGGATGGGCAATCTGTTTGTATTTTAGTCGATCGCTTCCGCATTCGATCCAAAACCCTTCATCCTTGGATGAGCCTACATCCCTCAACCGATAAATACCTTTAGAATGATAGGTAAATGTAAACAAATATTAAGGCATTACGCACTACTATTTATGACTTACAACGTTCTACTGCGAAAACTGGCCACCATCTTGGCGATCGCGATTTTCACACTGTGTTTAGTGGCTGCGATTACTGGCGTCGCGATCGCGTTTTACTATACTCCTTCGGCTGCGGATGCCAATGCTTCGATCGAATATATCAACGATCGAGTTGCCAATGGGTGGTTGATTGTCAGTTTGCATGACATTGCTGGCAATGGCTTAATTGCGGTGTCATTGGTGCAAATCGTGGTGATGTTTTTCGAGCGGCAACTGGTATTGAGCTGGATTGTCAGTTGGGTGTCGGGAATTTTCTTGACTCTCAGTGCGATCGGGTTGGGGTGGACGGCGATGAATCTGGATTGGTCGCAATTGGGCTACTGGCGGCTGAAGATCGAGCTATCGACAATCGAAGTGATTCCCGTCGTCGGTCAAGCTCTCCGCCGCCTATTAGTGGGTGGTGAGGGACTGGGGACGATTAGCCTGGAGCATTTATTTACCATTCATAGTTATTTGCTCTCTGCTGTAGCATTAGGACTATCGATCGTCCATCTGGTCAGTGTGTCGATCGATTCACAAGCGGTCGATCGGGGAGAGATACCTTCTGAGCAGAGCTGATTTATTCTAGAGCAAACCCTGAAATTTAGGGTAGGGGCAATTCATGAATTGCCCCTACCCTAAATTTCGAGGGCGTTTCATACTTATACTCAGCAACGCCACGATCGATTTAACGATTAATCGGCGAACCATCCGCCGCTTCTAATACAAAACCCAGGTCGGCAATTGTATCCCAATCTTGAGTTGCTGATTGCCCTGGCGTTGTCAGATAATCGCCGACAAAAATTGAATTAGCGACGTATAATCCTAACGGTTGGAGCGATCGCAGATGCACTTCGCGGCCGCCAGCAATCCGAATTTCTTGGGACGGTAATAGGAATCTAAATAAACACAACATCCGCAAACATTGTTGGGGAGTTAATTGCTTAATATCCGCAAATTTAGTCCCTGGAATCGGAATCAGGAAGTTGATCGGGACGCTAGTGACGCCTAATTCGCGCAGGGATAGGGCTAAATCGATGACATCGTCATTTGATTCACCCATGCCTAAAATACCGCCCGAACAGGTGGTTATCCCCGCTGCTTTGACGTTTTTGACTGTCTCGACTCGATCGGTATAGGTGTGAGTAGTAGCAATTTGATCGTGATTAGTTTCAGACGTATTAAGATTGTGATTGACTCGATCGACTCCGGCATCGGCGAGTCGCTGGGTTTGCTCGGCACTTAATAAGCCCAGACACGCACAAACCTTCAGATCGTAATTGGCTTTAACTTCGCGGACTGCTGCTAATACCTTACCAAACGTCGCTTCATTAGGAGTTCGACCGGAAATCACCATGCAAAATGTCCCCGCTTGGAGTTCGGCGGCGCGTTTGGCAGCGTCGAGAATCTTAGACTGCGCCATCAGGGGATATTTCTCGATCTCAGCGGTAGAGATTTTCGACTGCGAACAGTAATGACAATCTTCAGGACACATACCGCTCTGAGCATTGAGTAGATAATGCAGCCGGACGCGATTGCTCCAATAGTGGCGGCGCACTCGATAAGCGGCAGCGATTTGGTCTAGCAACACCTCATCTTTGGCCTGAAGGACTTTCAAGGCTTCCTCTCTAGTCAAGATCTCGCCTGCAAGAGATCGATCGGCCAGGGTATTCCAAGTAGGTGTTGTCAATAACATGAAACTTACAATCGATGGTGAGCAACCATCTATTATCGCAGCAGGATGCCGGATCTACTAGTTAATTTTGCTAAAGTTCTTGATTTTGAGCTGGGCGCAGGGAGCGGGGAGACTAGTAACGAACAGAACGCTTGCGTTCAAATATCCTATAGAACCCATTTGAGATCTTTTCAGAATGAATCGAGCGACAGATTATTGGTGGG
>NZ_JANNDR010000555.1:0-6645 GCF_031378165.1 Chamaesiphon sp. OTE_75_metabat_556 | reverse complement strand
AACTCATGCAACGACCAATATCACTGACTGCGATCGCATCTTATTTTTAGGTGCTGGTGGCAAACTATGTTACTTCGGAGATCCTCACGAAGCACTCACCTTTTTTGGAGTCAAAGATTTTGCCAATATTTATATCAAGCTCCAACAAGATAATGAGATCGATTTCTACGTAAAATCGTATCAAGATTCGGCCTATTTTCAAAAGTACATTGCTAATACCTTCAATCCTCATGCCAGCGCGAGATCTAGTTTGATGATGCCAACGGCTAAACAGGCTCAGGCGATCGACCAATGGCGGATTTTTACCCAACGTTATTTCAAGCTGATTACTCGCGATCGGGTGAATTTAGGGCTGGCTTTATTGACAGTTCCAGTCAGTATCAGCTTACTCAATTTGTCATTACACAACAAAAATCCCTTTGTCTTAGATGGTGCCGTCAATGTGGGATCGCCAGGTTTAGCATTGCGCGCAATCTTCGTGATTACTTGTGCATCTTTATGGGTTGGACTATCTAGTTCTGCACAGGAAGTAGTGAAGGAATCGGCAATTTATTTAAGAGAAAGATTGGTCAATCTCCGCTTGCGATCGTATTTAGGCTCTAAGATTAGCGTGCTGGCAACTCTGGCGATCTGTCAAACTATTTTAATCTCACTCGCGATTTCACTAGGGTTTAAATCTGCTAATTCAGCTTTGATTAATTGGCAATTAGGAATTTTTGTTAGTACTTTCCTTACACTCGTCGCTAGTTTTAGCCTGGGTCTATTGGTATCTGCTGTTGTCAAAAATAGCAATCAAGCCAATGGTGCATTACCTTTGCTATTATTACCACAAATCATTTTTTCGGGAGTATTATTTAAGCTTGAAGGTATAGGCACATTCATTTCATATCTAATGTTAAGTCGCTGGGCGATCGGATCTTATGGCACGATTATTAATATCAATCAATTGTTACCAGCTAATCTGCGCACAGGTAGGATCGAAGATATGCCTTTTCCAACTGGTAGCGCGTACCAATCTACTTGGTCGAATTTAAGTTTAAACTGGCTGATGTTATTGGTGCATATTATTACTTGTTGGCTCATTACTGCTTGGATTCAAAAGAAAAAAGATATTTTGTAGAGATTCGATCTGCGTGGCAATTTGGGTTAGCGAATAGCACTCATGGTTGGAGTCTGGAAAAATGTAGCCGCATCCTTGAGAATATTTTCACTCCAGATCTTTTCTTTTTTGAGAAAAGCTAGATCTGTCGATCGCTTTTCTGCTCTGATTGCGATCGTACCCAATGTGTAAGCTTCAGCTTCTTGTCCCTGCTTGTAAAGTGCCACAGCTAATCCTAGTTGAGCATCAGCATCTTTTGTATTTAAAGTTAGAGCTTTACGCCAAGACTGGATTGCCCCAGACGGATCGCCAAGGTCATATTTGACGAAGGCAAGATTGTTGTGTGTATCAGCATTATTAGGATTGAGTTCGCTCGCTCGATTATAATCAGCTAAAGACCCCTGAAGATCGTTGAGCTTCATATACTTGATCACACCGCGATTCATGTACGCATTAGCATTCTTGGGATCGATCTGGATTGCCCGATCGAAGTCAGCTAATGCTCCTGGTGTATCATTGAGTTTGGTCGTTTTTAGAGCACCGCGATCAATATAAAAGTCAGCAAAATTAGGATTGAGTTGGATCGATTGATCGAAGTCGGCTAAGGCTCCTTGTGAATCATTCAGTTTATTTGTTTTCAGAGCACCGCGATTGTAATAACCATCGGCATAATTGGAATCGATCTGGATTGCCCGATTATAATCTGCTAGTGCTGCTGAAGTATTATTCAGTTTGTATTCTTTTAGAATACCACGATTGCGATAAGCATTAGTATGCTTAGGATCGATTTTGATCGCCCGATTGTAGTCAGCCAATGCTCCTTGTCCGTCATTCAGTTTATTCGTTTTTAAAAAACCACGATTGACATAAGCATTAGCATAATCAGAGTTAATTTTAATCGCCCGATTGTAGTCACCTAATGCCCCTTGTGTGTCATTCAATTTTTCAGTTTTCAGAGCACCACGAACGAAATAAGCAGCATCATAGTCGGGGTTGATTTGAATTGCCCGATTGTAGTCACCTAATCCTCCTTTCGTGTCATTCAACTTATCAGCTTTTAGAATACCTCGAACTAGATAAGCTTTAGCATGATTGGGGTCGATTTGAATCGCCTGATCACAGTCGGCTAATGCGCCTGACGTGTCGTTCAGTTTGGATACCTTGAGAACACCCCGATCGACATAAGCATTGGCATCCTTGGGATTAATTTCGATCGTCTGGTTGTATTTAGCTAGGGAAGCTCGATCTTCTTTACTGACAGCTTTGGGAGTAGCTGCTGGCAGGGTTGATGACACTTTTTTGGGCTGGATCGACGCTGTTTTGGGGGTAGGTGGGGTGAATAATCTCGATAATAGGAATAAACTCACCAATCCAGCACCGATCGGCACAGCCCATTTAAGCAGCTTGGATTGATCGATCTGTTTGTTCGCTAATGCTTGCTGTGGTTGTGGCGGAGCTTGAATATTCGCAGATGATGAATTTGCGGATACGGGTGGAATATAAGTAGGCGAAGGTGTTTGCGCTGCTACTTTTGCTCCTTTCGGCACTGGCATAATAATTGTTGAGGCAACTGGATTGGCTGTGGGCATTACTGTCTGTGCCAGCAGATCGATGGCGACGATCGACTCCATGGCATTGGGATAGCGATCAATCTGCCGTGGTGCGACCATTTTAGCGAGGAGATCGGCCCATCGATCGCTCACGACACAAAGATGCTGCCATTTGAACTCCAAAGCATCCTCATCGAACAATTCGCTGGGAAGCTTGCCAGTCAGACATTGCAAGGCAATCGCCCCCACCGCATAGATATCGCTAGCCGCGGTTGGATAGCCCATCGCTTGTTCGGAGGGCATATATCCAGTCGTACCGATCCTGATCGATTTAGCGATTGGGGCATTAGAGATCTGCAAATTTGTGTGCCGAACTTCCTTGATGGCACCGAAATCAATTAAGACTAGCTGTCGATCTCGCGATCTCCGAATGATATTGTCAGGCTTGAGATCGCGATGAACGATCCGCTGACGATGAACTTCAGTCAATACCACCAAAATTTTGCGGACAATGGCGATCGTTTCAGATTCGGATAATCGACGCGTACCTAATTCCTGAGTGAGCGTTTGTCCTTCAATGAATTCCTGTACTAAATAAAACTCCCGATCCTCCTCAAAGTAGGCATATAAAGTCGGAATCAGATCGGTTTTCTCTCCCAACTTGGCAAGCGTGACGCCTTCATTCTCAAATAGCCGCCGCGCAAATTCCAATACACCCGGATTGGTATTTTGGGGCTTGAGGTGTTTGACAACTACTCGTCGTTTGTCAGGGTAATCCTCATCGATCGCAATATATGTTTCGCCAAATCCTCCCGCAGATAAGCGATTTTCGATCCGATAGCGATTGCGGAGGAGATGACCGGACTGCATGATTTGTGCTAGCTATAATGCTTTGTATTTTAACTTGATTCCGTTATCTTGCTCTAACCCTTGCCAGTTCAGCAGTGGAGCACCGGATCTCAACACAAATTTGTCCGAATCGCCTTGTCCCGATCGCTCCTGAAAGTAGATCGGAATCCAACTATAGATCGATCTAATAAAAAGGTAGTCATTTCCTGTATTTTTATGTCGATTGGAGGGTTTTATAGAGAAAAATGGTTACACAGTGAAACATTTCGCTATTATCAAGATTAGGTCGTTTTGTCGCCTAGGGCACGATCGATTGATTTTGCGAAGGCAACGGCGGTACAAACGCTCTCAACCATCAACTTATATCAGCAGGTGTAACCCAGTGAAAACCCAAATCAAAGAACATGCTCGGCTGCAATGGATTAATCTAGATACCGATCTACCCGCGATCGATGATGGTAGCGATGTGATTGAGAGTTTAACTCAAACCCCTAAAACTTTATCATGTCGATATCTCTATGACGATCGTGGCTCCGAATTATTTGAGCAAATCACCGATCTCCCTGAATATTATCCCACTCGCACCGAACAAGTCATCCTCGATACCTATGTTTCAGAAATTATCGAATTAACTGGAGCCTGCGAACTCGTCGAACTCGGTAGTGGTAGCTCGCGTAAAACGCACACCCTACTGACAGCCTACAGTCAACTCGATAATCCCCTGCATTATTACCCGATCGATGTCAGTGCTGGCATTCTCCGCACTACTGCACTCAATTTATTAGACTCCTATCCCCTGCTTAATGTTTGCGGTGTCGCGGGCACTTACGAACGCGCGCTTGCCAATCTCCCGCCCCGCATTATCGAAAACCGGATGCTGATGTTCTTGGGAAGTACGATGGGAAATCTCGACGATCGAGACAGAGATATCTTCCTGACTCAAGTCAAACAGGCTCTCCAACCTGGGGAATTCTTTCTTTTGGGTGTCGATCTCCAAAAACCGATCGGCATCCTTGAAGCCGCTTATAACGATGCTCAAGGCGTCACTGCTGCTTTCAATCTCAATGCTTTACAACATCTGAACGATCGTTTTGATGGTAATTTCGACCTCGATAATTTCGCTCATTTAGCCTTCTTTAATCCCACTGCCAGTCAAATCGAAATGCACCTCAAGAGTTTGACAGATCGAACAGTCAAACTTAAAGCTCTTGACTTAGAAATCTCATTCAAACCAGGAGAAACAATTCACACCGAAATCTCTCGCAAGTTCCATCTTCCCACTTTGGAGGATACCCTCACTGCTCATGGATTTCCGCCACTCAAAATTTGGACAGACGCTCAATCTTGGTTCGGTTTGATCCTCTGTCAATCTCAATAAATTTAGCGACGCTGAATTGAAATATGATTTTTTACTTCCGATAAAATTAGCGTTCCTTTTTGCTTTTGCCGACTCCCATTCGCGTTGGCAAAGCATCTGCTTCAGCAGCAGCGTCTCAGTATGAGAATTTTCGATGCTCATCTATTTACTTAGGTCGTAAAACATGGAAGCATTTTTAGACACACTGAAAAATCTCAATTTTAATTATACTGGCATCCCCATTGGCAAAATCATTGCAGCGATCGTCATTCTGACACTGACACAGACATTAAGACGATTTTTGGTATCGGGAATTATCAAAGGGATTGAGCGATTCACCCGCCGAACTCAGACAGTACTAGATGATGAATTGGTAGAGGTGCTCAAGCCATCTTTAAGCTGGTTGATTCTGATTGGTGGACTGTGGATAATTAAGGTGATTTGGGCACAAGAAATTGGAGTTCAATTTAGTGATGCGATCGATAAAGTACTTAACTATATAGTGGTTTTTATCACTGCGTATGTTGTCTACCGCTGCGCGTCCATCTTCGGGCAAATAATTGCTAATTTGTTACTACGTACTGATACGGAGCTTGATGAATTACTCAAACCCTTGATGCCCAAAATTTTTCAAGCGGTAGCAATCATCTTTATCACAATTAAGATTAGTGAGATATTTTTAGGACAATCAGCAGGGGCATTAGTTGGGTTACTCGGTGGTGCTGGGATCACCATCGGTTTACTACTAAAAGATATTGTTTATGACTGGTTTTGTACGGTAATTATCTACTCTGATAATCTTTACCGAGAGGGTGATTGGGTGGGAATGACAGGCATAGATGGTTTTGTTGAAATCAAAAAGATTGGATTTAGAACCACAACTCTACATCTAGCAAAGTGGGGTTCGATTATGAAAATGCCGAATTCTAAAATGATTACTGGGATCATTGATAATTGGTCACAAAATCCTGGTGAGGAGTTAAAATGGGGGCTAAATTTAGTTCTGAAAATTGATAATCTTTCCGCACGCCAAACCGCCAGGATTTGCGATCTCATCCAAGAAATGCCCAAGTCTATTCCTGGTTTGATCCCATCATGCATAGTCAGATTCAAGAGTATCCAAAACAATGCCCGCGTCATTGAAATTATGGCATACGTCAATGATGACAATCTTTATTTTGATGCCGAGAAGAACTTGAATTTAGCAATCTTAGAACTACTAGAACAAGAGGGTATCGATTTCTTGGATGTTAAACTAGAAACCGATCCAGGTAAATACAAACCAACTCAGCACGCAACTAGTAATTGATGGGACTATTCAGCTATAGGGTGATATGTTTAAAGCCCCTGGTGGAGAGAAATTCGAGCATACTGATAGGGCGATTCTCGTTCCGTAATGCCAAAGGCAAGGCTCTGCCAACGCGAAGCGTCTGCCTGCACAGTATTAGGCGACACTGTTTGATTGGGTTCTTCCGAGCTTTTGGTGAAAGTGGCCGATTGATCGGCGAGACAAGATCAGCTACAGAGTCAGCAGAAAACGTTTAGTGAGTAAATCTAGTCCAGCACATCCATATTCCTAATTTCTTGTTATTGTTGAACTCGGTGTTAACAAAACAAAGAAGCCGATGTCATCAGACATCGGCTTCTTGTGAATATTAAGCTTGGCATCGAGCTATTTTGACAGGGGGCAACCCCCCAACTATCGTCGCCGCAATAGCGTTTCACCTCCGAGTTCGGGAAGGGATCGGTGTGGTTCCACTATGCCATAGACACCAAGCAGGTGTACTGGT
>NZ_JANNDR010000459.1:0-2001 GCF_031378165.1 Chamaesiphon sp. OTE_75_metabat_556 | reverse complement strand
CGCCGCGCGATTGGAATGCTTTAAACGAACTATTAACCAGCCCACCGACTGCCGAAATTAGTCAGGAAACTCAACAATTAATTCTGGCGGCTTTATCGAGCCAATCGATCGATCTTACTGCTGTTAATCCCGAACAAAATATCTCACTACCAGCATTACAAACAATCGGGACAGCATTATTAGGTAGTGGCTTATTGATCGAGAAAATTAATGCCGTGAGATCGCAGATCGATCGATTGAAAGGTGGTGGATTAGTAGATAGAGTGGGTGCGGGTAAAGTAATTGGATTGATTTTATCTGATGTGATTGACGATCCGATCGAGTCGATCGCTTCGGGTTTAACTAATCATCAAAATGCTGATAATATTTTCGTTGGTAATAATCGGCAGGCTTGTGAAGCTGTCAAGCAATCGATCGATCGTGAAGGGGAATATACAGCAGAAATTGTGATGACTAATTTACAGGGAGAAGCGCGGGTTCGCGGTGTCGAAATTGCGCGCAGAATTATTACCGAACCGAGTAAAACTGTTTTAATTTATGGTGGTGAAACTACTGTTAGTTTGCCAGAAAATTGCACAGGTAAAGGTGGCCGGAATACCGAATTAGGATTAGCCGCTGCCATTGAATTGGCCGAACATGATGTTCCTGCGTGGATAATTACGCTGGCGACTGATGGTACCGATGGCCCGACGGATGCGGCGGGAGCGACGGTAAATGAACAGACGATCGAACGTGCTCTGGCATTGGGATTGGATGCGAAACTGGCACTCGATCGACATGATAGTTATCCATTCTTTCAGCAATTGGGCGATCTGCACCTGATTGGGGCGACGGGGACTAATGTGGCGGATATCACGATCGCGATTCGGCCATAAATTGAGAGTACTTAGTTGGCAATCGCCCTCAAATGAATTTGGGGCTAAGAGCAGAAGTCCGTTTTAACGGACTGAAAGATTGGCTTTTAAAAACTAATTCCTTTTAATTATAAAAATTTACGAGTTACGAATTAACAGATTATACTTGAGTCAATTGTGAAATTGTTTGCGCTGACAACAATAAAATGCTCTAATTCATCAGTCCATTTCAATGGACTTTCGCTCTTAGCCCCAAATTCATTTGAGGGCGCGCTAGAACTAAGCATTTGTTCAAGCAGCCGCACAATCTGGTATCTCTGCCAATGCCCGTTCGACAACTTCTACCCCCGCACCTGGTAACACAGCTTGCTCCGTAATTAGCCGCTTCCAGATCCGGCTTCCTGGCTGCCCGTGGAATAGCTGCAACATGTGACGGGTGATGCTGTTGAGTTTGCCTCCTTTGCTCGTCCACTCTTCGATATAGGGTAGCATCGCAGTAACAATTTGCTGGCGGCTGGGGGATGGCGTATCGTCGCCATAGATGTCTCGATCGACCGTAGCGAGTAAATAAGGATTGTCATAAATAGCCCTGCCGATCATCACCGCATCGACGAGTCGGAGCTGGGTTTGGACTTGCTCCAAGTTGGTAAAGCCGCCATTAATCTCGATCGAGAGGTGGGGAAAATCCTGTTTGAGCCGATGGACATCCTCATAACGGAGGGGTGGGACTTCGCGATTTTCCTTGGGACTCAAGCCCTGTAACCAGGCTTTGCGGGCATGTACGGAGAACCGCTGGCAGCCAGTTTGGGAAACGATCGAGACAAATTTGACTAGATCTTCATAACTATCGACTTCATCGACGCCAATTCGATGTTTGATCGTGACTGGAAGTTTGGTAGCATTTACCATCGTGGCGATACATTCAGCCACCCGTTCGGGTTGGAGCATCAGACAGGCACCAAAGTTACCATTTTGGACGCGACTGCTGGGACAACCGACGTTGAGATTGACTTCGTCATAGCCGAATTTTTCAGCAATTTGGGCGCATTGAGCCAAATCTGAGGGATTGTCGCCGCCGATTTGGAGGGCGAGGGGCTGTTCGGATCGATCGAATCCTAACAGCTTATATTTATCGCCATGTAGGATC
>NZ_JANNDR010000450.1:0-12332 GCF_031378165.1 Chamaesiphon sp. OTE_75_metabat_556 | reverse complement strand
CCCGAATTTACCCAAGTCTCGATTCCGATAATAACCCCACCCCAAAATACCGAGTGTGATGACTAGGAGTGCGATTGTTGTTGTATTTTCTGCTGTAATCATTGGTGATAATTAGATACTGGAGATCGGTCGCGCGATATTCGCAACCTCTCTATAGCATGACAGCAATATTCTGTAGCCGCTAGTACCGATCGTAGAACCTTCTGTCTGGCGGGGTTTAGGCTTTAGGTTTTAGGCTTTAGGTTTTAGGCTTTAGGCTTTAGGTAAAGAGTAGAGGGTGGAAGTGGGTAGTGAATTTGGACACAAGCGTCCTTCGATCTCCCAGTCTCCCAGTCTCCCAGTCCCCTGCCTCCTAATAGATCGCGAGTTTATTTATCGAGGTAGCGAATATCGATGACTGTACCGTTGAAGTTGTAATTGAGTTGGTCGATTTCGACGGAAGATCCAATCTTCATTTTGGTGTTGCCCAGTACCAGTCCCTCTTTGGTTTTCTGTCCTTTGCCCGTCACTGTGACGATCATATCGACACTGTAGGAATCGGGTCTAGGATCTTTCATGGCTTTAATCGTACCATCTGCTTGGGGGACGGCTAAATTGCGATCGAGCTGACGGACAGATTTGATATCGACTTGTCCGGCGGGCTGATTGCGAATCACAAAACTCAGTTTGTTCCCTGGGCTGAATTCTTTCATCAGCGTGTCGGGATTGAGCACATTCAATCCTCTGACGATCACATCGGCTTCAACGGCTTGGGCTTTGTCTTGACCGTTAATTCGTCCCGTATTTCCAGGCGAAAGAAAAATTCCAGCGACCACAAATAACATTACTAGGACAGCACCAATGTCGAGGAGGCTGAATTTACCAAATAATCTTCCTTGTCGATCGAGAATAGACATACAATTTTTGAGGAATTTCCAGCTAGAAGAAGATCGTCAATTTAATGCCAGTATACAGCGATCGGTTGTGGTTTCAATATCCACTCGATCGACCAGCAATACTCTCCATCAACCCAATCCCTGACAAGTGAAACCTGCCCAGTAGAAAGGATGACTGAATGGTCGATCGGATTGACAATATCGATCGAGTGTTTTTGTCGAATCCAATGCCCCACGATAGGCATTAGTTAATCGATGTGTCTCTCGATCGAATGTCGCCTTATCTACTTCACCCCGCTCGAATTCGGCTTTGAATTCGGCTCGATCGATTCTATTCGCCTGGGCATAGGCTTGGAAGTGATTTTTCAGATCTTCCGAATGGTGAAGTTTGAACTCATCCCCAGTCAGATCGCGCAGGCGAACTTGTGCCATTTTCAGGGCGATGACGCGATCGAATCCGGCATGACGATTCAAATAATAAAAAGTTGAAAATAGAGCAGTTGCCAAGTCGTCTACCACCCATAGCGTGCCGATAACCGTACTGGCTCCAGCGCAGAGAAATCCGGTAGAGAGGGTGAGCAGATCGTCGGTGATGTTGGTAGAGCCGAGATGAGTTTCGCAGCAGGAGAGGAAGATTTCGCGCAGGTGACGATAGCGGCTCATCATCAATTTTGCCAAGCTAATATTGCCATCGGCAAGGCTGACGGCTGATTCGAGCGGGTTGTCGAGGCGGGATGAGGCGTGATTGGCGAGGTGGAGAGTAGTGATGGGTTTATCGGTACGCTCGATTAGATTGTCGAAGGCGGTAACTGTGGCTTGTTTGCGCCCTTGGAGGCGGTAATCTGACTCGATTTGGAACAGCTCGGCGATTTGTTTTCCTTCAAATCCCGCGCCAGGGAGAGTGCCATCGGCATTTTCTACGGTACCGTATTGGGGCATGGTAATTGGCGATCGATCGAGACAGTATTTGAGGATTTGGCAACTGGGTACGGAGCGGATGGTGAATTTGTCGCCGAGGAACCCACGCCGGAACCCACCCCGGAACCCACCCCGCCCTACGGGCACCCCTCCGAGGAGGGGATTTGGTTCAGCCGATTCGTTTGCAAGGGGATTTATGGGGAGGGCGGCGAAGGGGATTTGGTGGAGGTAGAGGTGGGGGATGATAATTAGTTCGGTGATGTCTGTTAATTTAGCGACGAGTCGATCTAATTGGAGGCGTTGAGCTAGCTGCGCGAGGATTTCGGGCATATTATCTGCCCATGCAGATCGATCGTTCACATAGGGATTCAGCCAATTTTCCCACAACCATAGTTGTAATTCTCCGGCACCTTCACCCTGACAGGTATGGATTTGCGGCTGGTTATCCCGTGTAATGATGAAGATATGGGTATCGTTATCGGTAGTATATAAGCTAAGAATCGCGGTACTTTCGGTGGTAATTAACTGCTGAATTGTCGGTAGATCGATCGGTGTTACTTGTTGTTGCTCGGCAAGTTGGGGATCTACCGCCCGAATTTTGCGCCACACGGTTTGTTTTTGGGCTTCTAATGCCTGAATATGTTCGCTAACTTGTTGAATCGCCCGACTGTCGCGAGTGGGTGTGAGTTGGCGATTTTCATTAGCGGTTTCGGTGCGTTGCTGGATATAAATCTGTTGTTGAAGCGATTCATATTCAGCCTGAAGAGTTCTCACTTCAGCAGGTATTTCGCCATCGCGATATAGATCGTTTGTCGCCATAAAGTCTACTAACTGACGACTACGGGCGCGTTCGCTATATTCGATCGCTTTGTCGATTTGTCCATAATTGATACATGCTTGAATGACATTTTGATATACAGATATTGCATCGCGGAGTATCTCTTGGCGATTTTCTACCCGCGCCCAACCCCGACTAATTTCTACTGCTTGGATGGCTCGATCGTAACTTTCGATGGCTAGTTGCCAATTACTTTGTTTGAAGGCTAAGTTACCGAGGTTATTTGCTGTTCGGAGACATTCTTCAGGAAAATTCTGTCGGTCATATACTTCTAGTGCAGATTGAAAACAATCGATCGATTCATCAATGCGATCGATTTTCTGATAAGTAAGAGCCAAGTTATTTTGAGTCATTGCCCAATTTCCAGGGAAATCCTGTTGGGTATATACTTTTAATGTAGATAAAGAACACTCGATAGATAGTTTCAGATTATCACCTTTATCTCCACGAATGCGATTAGTATAAGCAGTAGCTAAATTACCTTGAGTCATTGCCCACTGTTCAGAAAAATTCTGTCTAGTGATTGCTTCTAAAACAGCTCGAAAATAGCTAATCGCTATCTCGATATTCTCTGATTTATCTCCACGAATGCGATTCAGATAAACAGTAGCCAGATTATTTTTAGTTTCTGCCCATTCTTCAAGAGAACCATGTCTGGTTCTTATTTCTAAAGCCGCTCGAAAATAGCTAATCGCCATTTCTAGATTCTCTGCCCTACCCCCACGAATCCACTCACAATAAGCATTACCTAAATTATTTTGAATGCCTGCCCATTTACTAGGAAAATCCTTTCGATTGTATAACTTTAAGGCGGACTGACAGCAATCTATCGATAACTTCTGGTTATTAGCTTTGTCACCTAAAATACGGTCGTTATAAGCAACTGCTAAATTAATTTGAGTATCTGCCCATATCTCTGGTGCAGTAATGGGAGAAACTATAGTTAAAATAATTTCACAACTAGCAATAGCAATCTCCCTATTAGTAGCAAGATTGCCTAATGGAAATTGTCGAATTAAATTTCCAAATGTGCGAATGGTTACAACCATAGAATTTTGTTTGTACCCATTATTTTCTGCAAGCATAGAAATCTTGCGAAGTTGAAGGAGAGGGATTAATTCAGTATTTAAGTATGGTAAATTTGATTGAAGGAGGGGATAGATTACCTGGGGATTACCCCGACTTTCGGCAACTGATTCAAGTACTGACGTTAGGAATTTAAGTTGTTCGTTTTGCATGGTGATTAGTATTTGACAGTTGAAAGCTTTAATCGAAAACCTAAGCAGTTAGAAACCGCTCCTCTGCGAAGGCAGACGCTACGCGAACGGAGTGCAAAGTCCGCCTGCTCGGACTAATAAATCCAGTCTGCGTAGGCAGACTTTGCAACACTAGCCCCGATTTCAATCGGCGGCGATTGTCGGTTTTCTGGGAGGTTTGTGAATTATGCCAACTTCCCCCATAAATCCTGCAATCTTTCCGCCATCTCTGCCGCCAAAACCTGCAAATCTTGTTCCGAATTATCGCCTAACTCTCCCCGAACTAAAGCCAGAGATCGACTATCATCTTTAATTCCCGATCGAGCCTCTTTCAAGAATTCCCCAATATTATATTCAAAATACAGATCGTCAGAATTTTGATAGATTTGCTCCAACTTAGCTTTCAATTGCTCGATCGATAGTTCTGGTACATATACTAATGCTGGCTCTAATATCTGCTTTAACTTGAACCATTCGATGTCAATCTTGACACTAGCATCAAAACTAATCCCCAATGCCTCAGCAACTTTCACCAATCGATCAAAACTAATTGCACTATAATGATTAGCCTCATATCGTTGAATTTGTTGCTCTTGAGTACCAATTTTTTCGGCTAACTCTTTTTGAGTCATCCCGACGGCAATTCTGGCTTTGATTAACGCGATCGGTAGCTCGGCAAGCGATGCTAATTGTAATGTTTTAATTTGGCCGCTCTTGAGTTCTTCATATTCAGCAAGCTCTTGTTTTAATCCCTTAATTAGCTGCTCATAGCTATTTATTTGCGATAAAACTTGGCGAGGATGCAGACTCGGATCTGCTCGATCTATATTAGTAGATGCTTGCTCCAATTCTTTCAGCTTAGTTTGGGTAATTTTATATTGGCGTTCGTTTTGAATCATCATCTTTTGCTCTAATTTAATTATTTCAATTCTCTGGGATCGATCGCGACTACTCCTCTGGGATTGCCTTCCTTGTCGGTTTGCAAGAATCGATCGTATCTCAGTATGGGAAATAGTTCTCCACGAAAAACTTCCTGCTGTGAATCAATATCTTCGACAAATAATCGATCGAGTAAATTGAAATCGATCCCAAAATTGTCGTAATAAGCATCGAAATCATTGGGGTGTTCTTTAGCAGAAATAAAACTCCCGCCGATAATCACGCGGGTACAACCTGCAATTGCTAATTTGCGAAGAGCTGCGGCTAACCCAGTCGCAATCCGCTGTCGCTGTGGATTGGTTGCAAACCTTTCCATCAGAGCTGTCCAGACTATTTCATAGATACCTGGAGGCAGATAGCCTCGTTCATCAAATGGCGGCATACAATAACCAAGCAAAAAAAGCGTGTTATACGTAAATATGACACGCTTTTTTTGTTTTGTCAATTTAATCTACGAGTCAATCATTTGCAGGTATTGCCGAGATCTCTCTTCTCCCATCGCCCTGTAACCCGCTCCTGACGTATACTCATCTATACCAAGATATTTAGCAGGAAATAATCGATGTATGTTGTAGAGATGCATAAATGCCAAAACTGTGGTTTTCCGATCGAAATGCGGCTGTTTTCAGTTTCTAGTGGCATTGGTCCTGCGGAAATCAACTGTGTAAAGTGCGGAGAACTTGTCGATACGGGACGGAGGGAATGGGGAGAAATGTCCAGCTCAAATAAAGGCCGATTCTATGTAGTTACGCTGCTCTACATCTTCATGCTGGGGTTATTAACCGGAAATTTCATCGACCAAGCATACCAACTATGGAATAAAGATCCCGTAATTGTCAATTTGCGCTATGAAGCGATGCCATTTCAGATGTTTGCGGTCGCGGGCGGGGTTGCGGCGGTTCTCCTGCAAATTTATCGAATTAGAGATTCCACTCGGCGATCTCGGCGCACTAACAACAAACTAACAATGTCTGAGTTTATGTTAGGGATACAATGGAATCTTCAGTTCAAGTGTTTGGTGTTTTTGATTGTAATTTGGACAATAGCCACTATCAAAAACTCACTCTGAAATATCCACACGGATAATTTTTTGGATCTGTTCACAGCTTCAATCACTGCTGTTCGATCTGTCGAACGACAGTCAACGCCGAATAACTAACTCCTGCCGTCCCTTCCCCAGGATGGGTAGAGTCACCCACCATCCACAGTCCCGCCACCGGAAGCCGCGTCGCAAAGCCAAACGGTCCGAATGTCGATACCCGTTGCCCGATACCGCCGACAATGCCTCGATCGCGTCCGGTATAATGCTCGAAAGTACGGGGCGTGCCAGCTTCGGTAACGATGATACTTTCGGGTGCTAGATCGAAATATTCGCCCAATTTGGCGATCGCCGTGGCAGTATACTCAGCTTTCATAGCGGCATAATCGACACCTTCGCCGTACCATCGATTGGGATCGACAAATGAGGAGGCAATAATCGTCGCTGTGCCATCTGGTGCGCGTCCATCACCAGGATGACTGACGGAGACAAATAACGAATTATTCTCACCGATAATGCCATCATAGTCATAAAGAAATTGGAGATGGGGCGGACAGCCAGCGGGAATGGCCGTATCTTTTACACCCAGATATACGACGAATGCACCTGAAGCTTGGGGTAAACTGTTGACGCGCGATCGATAGCCGTCGAGCGACAGTAACGGGAGCGGATTTGACTTAGGAGCCGCATCGCCGAGCAATCTCACCAAATCCTGTGCCGTGACATTTGCGACCACCTCAGCGGCAGTTTCCGTCCAAGTTTCACCCGTCTTTTGGTTGCGAATCTTGACACCAGTAACGCCAACTTCGTCGCACTCAATCGACTCCACTGTATGCCGCATCAATAACTTGCCCCCATCTCGTTCCAGGGAAGCCACTAATCGATCGCTCAATACTTGCATACTCCCCTGAAGGTGATACAGTCCTTGGGGGGTCTGCGACACGCCTAGAGCGGTGGCAGCATATAATAAAGCTGTCTCGGCTGCTGTTACCTGTGAGTAAAGTTTGAGCTGGAGATCCAGAAATGTCCGCAGTCTTTTATCGCCGTCCAAACCAAACCATTTGAGTGCGTCGCCGACGGTAGACAGGGTAAACGGAACGGTAATCAGCGTCCCTAGCCGCAGTGCGCCGACTAGCTGCGTCACATCCCAACGATTGCGGGGCGGTAGGATCGGATCGCGGCTTTGAAACTCCCAACTGGCATTAAATAGTTGTTGTAAAAATTGCCAGAACGGTTCGCTACCTGGAAATTGCTGCTGGCGTTCGGCTTGCCACTGTTCGGGATCGCGCCAGACATTAATCGGGGTAGTTTCGCCTGGTAAAAAGACCGCACAAGCTGGATCGCAAGGTGTCGCTGATAGTAGCTCAATTTCTAATTCGCTAAAAATCCGATGATGGATGCCACCAGGTTCGAGTCCGGCAACTTGCGTCGCACCGACATCAAAGGTAAAGCCTTGCCGCTTAAATGTAGACGCACAGCCACCAGGGACGATCGCTTGGTCAAAAATAGTTACTTCATAGCCCCGCTTGGCAAGCAATGCACCCGCTGTCAATCCACCGATGCCAGCACCAACAACGACAACTTTCGGGAGAGACGGTTTCAACATTTGGAGATATGCGATCGAGGAAACTAATGATGTCTTTATCTTAACATTTCTACACGATAGCCAGAGGCGACACTATGCGACGGACTGAGGGATTGGGGGAAAAGGCTGGGGAATTCTGCATTACTGCGTCACAAGCTCAGTCGATCTCCAGATTCATTACCTTCACTGCATTACAGTCCGACGATCGTCCATGCTGGCGATCTCATGTAGTTCTGGTTGGCAAAAATGTAACGCTACAATAGGGAAATTGCGATAGTCTGCATAGATCCATCAAGTGTCAATCCGCCACAGCGGTTGGTCGCAAAAGATACTGTCAGTACTTTTGCGGAAAGTGTAGACTATTTACTGTAGATATCGAAAGAGATTAGGAGAAAATACATGACTTTTACCTCAATTGCATCTAAGCCCATTCTTTCCACAGACAGCGATCGGCCAATTTTCAAGACTGCTAAACTATCCAAAATCTCGGTTGCTGGTTCGATTACTGCGATCGTCGGTATGACTATATTTCAAAATTTAATGTGGATGTCTGTATCCTCCCCTTCAGAGCTGCCGACACCTCACAAATCAGCGGTGGTGAAAACTGTTAAATAGTCGTAAATATTTCAGCAAAAAGGGTGGGCATTGCTCACCCTTTTTGTTTGTGGGAGAAACGCAGAATTCAGAGAATATTGCACGTTACAATTTAGGTATAGCAACGCGCTCCTGTGACAGTCGAAAAAAGTATTGGCATCCGATAATGAAAAGCCACAATAGACATCCGGTAACTAATTCTGCCCAAAAAGCTTTTAAAAAAGAAATTAGGGATGCGATTAAAGGAGTCTCAAGCGGGTTTTTGTTTGGGATTCCCTTACTCTACACGATGGAAGTTTGGTGGATTGGTTCTTACGCCGAACCTTTGCAAATGCTAATCGCGTTACTTACTAACTTTGTCGTTGTCTTTTTACTCATTCGGACTGAAGGGTTTCGCGGAACGACTGATACTAAAATACGCGATGCCTCGATCGATAGTATTGAAACTTTGGCAATTGGATTTATATGTACGGCCTTAACTTTGGTGCTATTGCGACAGATCGATCTCAACACATCCATTAATGAAGCAGTTGGCAAAATTATTTTCGAGAGCGTTCCGTTTACGTTAGGTGTAGCTGTTGCCAATTCATTTTTAAGTGGCGATCGCGAGGGAGGTACTAACACACCGCCATCTTCATCTCCACAGTCTAAAACCGCAGAAATTAACGCCACCCTCGCAGATGTGGGCGCAACTTCGATCGGTGCTCTGTTTATTGCGTTCACAATTGCACCAACGCAAGAGATACCCATGTTGGCGTCAGCAATGACACCGCCTTGGCTACTAGCGACGATCGCAGCTTCTTTACTAATTTCCTACGGGATTGTGTTTGTGGCTGGTTTAACCAATCAAGCTAGACGTTACCAACAGCAAGGTCTATTTCATCGACCGATTAATGAGACTTTAGTAGCTTATATTATTTCATTGATGGCTGGGTTATTAATGCTGTGGTTTTTCCATCAACTCAGTCTTGAAGATCCGTGGACTGTGTGGTTGAGCCATGCGATCGTGCTCGGATTGCCAGCTACAATTGGTGGTGCAGCGGGACGGATCGTCGTATGAGCCAACTCGAACAAAAACAACAGCGATCTGTAGCCGAATGGGTAACTTTTGGCATCGCATCGAGCATTGTGGCTGGTATTGTGGGATTGGTAGTTTATAGTTGGGTGAAAGTCGGAGATAGACCCCCAGTTT
The DNA here is from genome assembly GCF_031378165.1 of Chamaesiphon sp. OTE_75_metabat_556. NCBI lineage: Bacteria > Bacillati > Cyanobacteriota > Cyanophyceae > Gomontiellales > Chamaesiphonaceae > Chamaesiphon > Chamaesiphon sp. OTE_75_metabat_556. Next base: position 3,096 of record NZ_JANNDR010000450.1, on the reverse strand, counting down.
TAGCACTCGAACGGAGCGGTAAGATCCGTCAAGCTGAGGGCAATTTTTATGTACCATTTACCATCACCAACAAGGGAGGAGAGACGGCTGATGCCGTTCGCGTAACTGCACAATTGCGGATTGATCGAGATATCGAAGAAACGGGCGAACAGCAATTTGATTTCTTAGCCGGAGGAGAAGCTGAGGAAGGCGTATTTTTGTTTAGCCGCAATCCCCAAAGCGGCAAATTAAGCTTGCGCGTTACTAGCTATCGAAAACCTTAGCCAAGATTGGTGATTGTTTGTGGCTATTGATCATCAAGAGTAATCCATCACTACTACCGATCTTAGTGCTACAATCCCTAAAAATCATTACTTTCGATTGGCTAAGTATCTGATTCCGGCAACTACACCTACTAGCAGTGGGAAGCAGTAGATCGTATAAAAGAAGGATATCACCAATGCCCATGACCACCGATCGGAGAGGGGAATGTATTCTGGATATGGGGAGTTATCATACCAATAAGGGTCTAGACAAACCAAAATAAAAGAGATCGCATAAATGACAAATGGATAAGAGACAACAGTTAAAATAAGTCGCTGGCGCAGATTCATCTGAAAATATACTCGATGGTAACAGATAGTGATTCATCGATCTTTAGCGAGTTTTCATCAATCGATCGCATGTCCTCAAACATCAACTAAACTACAGGTTTGCGGAGACTTAACCAATAACCCATATTCAATCCCTTGGGCGACAGCTTGATAGGAAGCTTCGAGAATATTATCAGAGACACCGATCGTCGTCCAGCGATGTAAACCATTACTCGACTCCACCAATACCCGCGTCACCGCTGAAGTTCCCGCCCCACCATCAATAATTCGCACCTTATAGTCCGTGAGATAGCACTTATTTAACTCTGGATAAAACTGACTCAAGGCTTTGCGCAAGGCCGCATCGAGAGCTGAAACAGGGCCATTGCCTTCGGCGGCTTCGAGGATATTTTGGCCATCGACAGCGATTTTAATGGTCGCCAGGGAGTGATGTTGGGTGGCATTGGCGTAGTCTCGTCCGGGGATAATCGCGCAATGTACTTGAAAATCTTGAATCGTAAACAACGTCGCCGTTTGACCGAGAATTTCCCGCATCAATAGTTCAAAACTGGCTTCGGCTCCTTCAAATTGGTAGCCTTGATATTCCAATTCCTTGAGTCGGGCTAAAATCTGGCGCGTGCGCGGATCTTCCTTTCTCAGTGTCAAACCCATCTCGCTAGCTTTGATCAGCACATTGCTCAATCCCGATTGTTCGGAAATCGCAATCCGGCGTTCGTTGCCGACTTGAGTGGGCGCGATATGTTCGTAAGTGAGGGGATTGCGTTCGACGGCGGAGACGTGGATGCCACCTTTGTGACTGAAGGCGCACTTGCCAACAAAGGCGGCATAATCATTCGGCGCGACGTTGACGACTTCGCTGACAAATCTGCTCACTTGCGTCAAGCGCGTAAGATTGGCTTCAGTCAGGCAAGAATAACCGAGCTTGAGCTGGAGATTGGGAATAATCGAGCAGAGATTAGCATTACCACAGCGTTCGCCATAACCGTTGATCGTCCCCTGTACCATCGTCGCACCACTGGCGACAGCCGCGATCGAGTTTGCCACGGCAAGTTCGCAATCATTATGACTGTGGATGCCAAATTGAAGCTGTTTATTGGGGTAAATGGCGTGGATAACCTCCCCAATAATTTGAGTCACTTCCTGGGGCAATGTCCCACCATTCGTATCGCAAAACACCAGCCAATCCGCACCAGCCGCGATCGCCGTTTGCAATGTTTTCAGTGCGTATTCAGGATTGGCTTTGTAGCCGTCGAACCAGTGCTCCGCGTCGTAAATCACTCGCCTACCTTGGGAAATCAGGTACTCGATCGAGTCCCGAATCATCTCCAGATTCTCAGCTAGATCGGTCTTTAAGCCCTCGGTAACATGCAAATCCCAAGATTTGCCAAAAATCGTCACCCACTTGGTACCAGCCGCCAAAATTGCCGCTAGCATCTTGTCTTCAGCCGCCAGTCCCCCAGGGCGACGCGTCGAACAAAAGGCGACTACTTGCGCTTGTGTCAAGGGTTCCAACTGCAAGCGGCGAAAAAATTCCCCATCTTTGGGATTGGCACCCGGCCACCCACCTTCAATCCACGGTACGCCTAGTTTGTCGAGTTGTCTGGCAATTTTGAGTTTATCCTCAACCGCCAAGGTTAAACCCTCTCGTTGTGCGCCATCGCGGAGCGTCGTATCGTAGATATGGATTTGCGGCATATAGTTGGGAGTGCAAGAGCTGCGATCGAATTGGTAATGCTTAAGAAATTGCGAGAAAATGTAATCAGCTTTAAATTTATTCGGTAATGTCGCTTTTTGCCTCAAGATGAAGTGAAACTTTAAAACTCTTCGCTACCGCCTACTCTCCACCTCCTAACCGCTGAATTATGCCCCAAGTCACTGCTCAAGGAAAAAACTTCACCTGCGAAACTGGAGCTAATCTCCGTCAGGTATTAATGGATAATGGGATCGATCTCTACAATGGTAATGCACGGATAATCAATTGTATGGGGATCGGTACTTGTGGCACTTGCGCGGTGCAAATTGACGGGGAAGTATCGGCACCAAATTGGAAAGATATTGCCAGACGCAGCTTACCACCCCATCAGCGATCGCGAAACCTGCGACTTGCTTGCCAAACTCAAGTTTTGGGCGATATTACCGTGACTAAATTTACAGCTTTTTGGGGACAGGGCAGCGATTACCGATGGTAGGCGACACAATTAACTTGGAAGGTTTAGCAGCGATGCAAAACTAATGATGAGCATCACCCACAGGCCGATCATAAATCTTGACAAAAATAATGTAGTTCGACGCATTGCTCTTGATTCCCGAAATGTTTAGCTTACAAGGTTATCTGTGAGTGTTCAAGATTGCTAGCGGCGGCTGTGATTGGGAACATTGTCTTTGCGATCGACTTTACGGCGATCGATTCGGACGCCTTGGAGCGATTCCGCTGCTTTGTGCCGTCAGGATGCGCTCAAAAAATAGTACTTTGCGCGTAGAACATAAACGTCTGATAGTTGCT
>NZ_JANNDR010000444.1:0-7011 GCF_031378165.1 Chamaesiphon sp. OTE_75_metabat_556 | reverse complement strand
AGTTGATAGTTGATAGTTGATAGCTGAATTTATATGACTGACGATCGGATTAATTATAGTTAGCAAACTGGATTATTGGACATTAATAACTAAGATTTGTTTGATGGTACCAGTGCCGGAAAATTGCTGAGTAACTTTGGTGTTTTTGCCGATGAAATTTACAGAAATCGTGTCTTCCGGCTGGGATGAAGTTCCCGAAATCTCGACTTCATTGCGTCCGGCTTTCAGTCGTGGAGCTAAATTTAGTTCTAGGGAGTTATTAACGATCGATCTGACTGCTTTACCATTGACTTTGACTTCGACGCGCTGGAGCCGGATGGGGGCATCATTGGCAGAGCCTTGGATGCGGAGCATGTGTGGCTGGCTTAAGTCGGTACGATCGACGCTGACGACTGTCGATTGGACTTGTCCGCCATTGGCATCGGTGCTAACGGTGACTGTACTTTGATTGATAGCGACGTTCTGACTAGTTGCATCGACAGAGATCGCGACAGCATTACTCAAGAATAGAACAGTACTCGCCACAACGGAAACTCGCGCATTCATCAACTTTACCCCTACCCAACTAGGATGAAAAGGCGATCGAGTGAAGTAGTGTTTCGATCGCCACAACCGCATAATTGTTTTCTACTTATAGTTGTAGCAGACGTGGAGACGCTTAGCTCTGTTCCAAATTGGCGACACTATATTTAGCCGATCCCACTAGCGGCAGCTTCGTCTAGATATAGTGTCGCCGTGGGATATTTCCGCAGGATCGCAGCCGGACAGACTGGCGAAATCTCCCCAGTCAGCATCGTGTTGACGATACTGGCTTTGCGCACACCCATCGCCAGACAGCAAATCCGCTGCGCCCTACAAATCGTCGGCAAAGTCAGCGTCAGGGCATATTGAGGGACGGCTTCAATGCGATCGAAAAATCCAGTATTGACCTGCTGTTGGCGAGATTTATCAGCTAATTTTACCAACTTCACAGGATAACGATCGGTAAAGTCGGCGACTTCGGGATCGTTGAAGGCAATATGTCCGGTTTCCCCAATCCCCAGCAAGCATAAATCGATCGGTTGAGCTGCTAATAATTGCTGATAGCGATCGCATTCGGCGATCGGTTCTAAGGTATCGCCAGCTAGATAATTAAACTGACGCGGTGTTACTTTGCGCCCCACCATTTCCCGCATAAATAATTGAAAACTAGCTGGATGCGTTCCCCCAATGCCTAGATACTCATCCAAATGAAACAAGGTGAGCCGTCCCCAGTCGATCTCGCTGACTGCTGTCAAATTCTCTAGTAACTTGATTTGTGACGCTCCAGAAGCCAAAATCGCGGCTGCACTACCTTGCCGCTCGATGATTTCGTTCAGATAAGACTGAGTGCTCTGGACTAGGCTACTCACTAGATCTGCTTCGCAACGATAAACTTCCACCTGCAAAGCATCCACTTGGAAGGTTCGGATTGGGGTAGGCATAGGGGAGTTGGGAGTTGGGAGCGGGACACCGGACGATCTTATCGCGGATGGGATCGATGGCGCGGGTAAATTTGTGGCGGCACATAAATAAAGGGTGCCCCGAGTGGGCACCCTTTGCAACTACACGATCGAGTTAATTAATTTAGCGATCGACCATCGAGGCTCCAACATTATTTGGCATCGCGGCGATGCGACTGACGATCGTGGCAGTACTAATCAAGCCCAAGCCAATCAGCATCGCCACTGCCATAATCTTGCTAGTTGTCAATTGCCGCTCGGTCGATTCATTCTCCATCAACTCCGGCGAGTAGAGGTAACTATCATCCTCAATTTCGATCGGTACTGTCTCTAGATCGGCCAGTACTGCTGCTGTAGATTCATACCGCTCGATTTCATCAGCTCGCGTCATCTGTTCCAAAATTGTCGCCAAGCGATCGCTAATCTGCGTCAAATCTCGCCAGATCGCCTCCCGCGATGCATTTTTGGGTAAGTGGAGCGGATACTGTCCCGTCAGAAATTGAATGGCGGTCATCCCCAGCGCGTAAATGTCGCTGCTAAATGTCGCTGCGCCGTGGGCTTGTTCGGGCGCGTGATAACCGGGCGTACCGACGACCAGATTCGGGACGACTGACTCGCTACCTAAATCTTGCACTGCTCCAAAATCGATCAAACACAACTGACCGTTGTCCCAGCGGCGGATGATATTTGCTGGCTTGATATCGCGATGAATTGCTTGCTTCTGATGCACGTAACCCAATACCTTGAGCATCTCCCGCAAAAATCTGACAACCTTCGCCTCGCTCCACTGATGCCCGATCGTAAATTCCTTGCTCAGATCGTCACCAGCAACAAAGTCTTGCACCATGAAAAAATCACCTTGATGCTCGAAGCACTCCACCTGCTGGGGAATCTGACTGTGCTTGAAACGTGCGAGGATGGCCGCCTCCAATTTAAATAACTGCAACATCCGAGGATGCTCGACTTTGGGTCGCAGTTGCTTGACGACACATTGTGGTTCGCCCGGTGCCGTCAGATTTTTGGCCAGATAAGTATGGGCAAATCCACCTTTACCGAGTCGCTTGATAATTTGGTAACGGCCATCCACGATGATATTCATGGTCTGGAGCAAGCACAAATTGCTATTAAACTTCTAGTTACATATAATCGTTGATGTCAATGATCGAAACTGTATGCTATCAGACAATTCGCGGCGACGATCGATTAGTAACTCTAATTCAGGATTTTGTAGTGTTAGTAAACTAAAGCTCCGATCCTCTGGGCATCAAGCTTTGACAGCAAGACCGATCTCCAGAAATGATGTAAGTTTGAATAACTAATGCGAACGATAAGCCACCGCTATGAGCCAAGTTATTGCTGCCTTTTATAAATTTGTGACCTTAGCTGACTACCAGGAGCGTCGTCAACCATTGCTAAATTTGTGTCATCATCACCACATTAAAGGCACAATTTTATTGGCGGCGGAAGGGATTAATGGCACAATTTCAGGGACGCGATCGAGTATCGATACGATCCTCGCCGATCTCAAAGCCGATCCTCAGTTTGCCGATTTGGAGCACAAAGAATCGATCGCCACTAAATCCCCATTCGACAGGCTTAAAGTCCGGCTCAAGCAAGAAATCGTCACCTTCGGCGTCCCGACGATCGATCCCACCAATCTCGTCGGTACCTATGTCAAACCCCAAGACTGGAACGCCCTAATCGCCAATCCCGATGTCTTGGTGATCGATACCCGCAATCAATACGAAGTCGAAATCGGTACCTTTGCTGGCGCGATCGATCCGCACACCGACTCCTTCACCGAATTTCCCGCCTACGTCGCCGCTCACCTCGATCCGCAGCAACACAAACAAATCGCGATGTTTTGTACGGGCGGTATCCGCTGTGAAAAAGCCACCTCCTACCTGCTCTCTCAGGGCTTCGATCGTGTCTATCACCTCGAAGGTGGCATCCTCAAGTATTTAGCGGAAATCCCCGCCACCGAGAGCCAATGGGAGGGCGAATGCTTTGTCTTCGACGATCGAGTTGCCGTCACGCATGGACTCGAAACAGGCACTTATCAACTTTGTTGGGGTTGTGGCCACCCAATTTCACCCGCAGATCTGGACTCACCCCACTACGAACCCGGCATCTGTTGTTCCCGTTGTCATGCGACGATGACACCCACACAACGCGCTAGCCGCACCGAAAGATGGCGGCAACTCCAACTCGCCGCCGAGCAAGATCGCACTGACGATCTGTAAAGACAAAGCCCAGATTCCAGAAGTAACGAGATTGATTTGACTACCTGTTAAGATCCGCCACCTTTCTCGTGACAGCGATCGCACTACTTGCTCTGTAGATAGCCCTAAGTAGGGCAATTTTTGGGCGAATTTTCTGATGACTTGTTACGATCCGCGCAAAAAAATACTGCCACTCTCCATCGCCAGCATCTGAGTGGCAAATTCTTGGGCAAAAGATTATTCGATCGACTTATTCTCGATCTCTGTTGCTCCTGTTGTCGAACAGAATTATCGCACCATAAGAAACATAAATACTGCTGAATTAATATATGATTTGCCGTTAAATAAATTGCTAAAAAAGATGAAATTCAATATTAGGATCGATAAATCACTTTGTCTACAAACCAGCGCAAGCAGGAGTTTATAGCTGTTTTTTATTTAAATGTTTCGATCTGGCAATTTTTTTAGTATTAATTGATTTGCCATATCTACGTTCAGCAATACCTGGCTTTTGTTGCAACTAATTTTGATCGAGATCGGTGAAAATACTGGTTGCAATTGATCGGAATTCAGACTAATGTTGGATGTGAATATCACTTTTTGCAAAGTGCAGCGTAGTATAGATCGCTAATTTTATTTCCGAGCTATGGATCTCTACTGTGTGAAAAGTCGATCGATCCCATCAAGTTTGTGAGTTCGATCGGCAAGCTATTTAGAGAATTGTCCAAAATTTGGGAGTGACACACACGCCAGCGTCTATATTGCCGAGCTATTCTCGACAATAAACCCCCCCGATTATGAATTTAAAATCCTTTCCATCACAATCGAGTGATGCTCGCTCTACCCGCGCACATCCGCACCCAATGGGTCAGCACCAGCTCAACAAATCGATCGTTGCTTCTGTCTTGAGTCTGGCTGCGATGGCCACTGTCAGCCAACCCGAACAAGCTGCTGCCATTGACCTGAATTTCACCACTTCACTTGATGCAACTAACGTCGCTACCCCAGGTGGTCTCAATCTTGGTGCTGCCTATAATGGTTCTACGATGCGGTTCATCAACGTTGCAACCGGAATTGATGCCAGGATCACCGCAACGGCTTTTGGCACTAATTATTCCTATGCAGGGACAATCCCAAATTACTATAGTGTTAATGGCACTACCCAACCCAACGGCGATCTAGCACCCATCTATCAAATAGCCGCCAATCAACTGGGCGCAGGTGGTCTGACCTATACGATCGACCTATTTGCAACTGATGGTACTACCCACAACTTTTCAACCGCTTATGTTGCTCCAGATCTGCGCTTTTCTGTCTATGACGTAGATGGGGAAAATCCAACGACGACGGGTACTGGTACGACACAAAGTAGCTTTAACCAAACTGAAGCTGTTCGTGTCTTCAAAGGTACTAGCTCAAGTGGCTTCGCTGGTTATCAAGTTGGTAGCGCGTCAAACGCCTTGATTCCAACCGAAGATGCAACTAGCTATCTTTTTTCGGGACGGAGTGTCAATCAGCTTGAGACTAGTCCACTCGGAGCAGCCCTCTTGTACTTCCAGAACACCAGCTCGGTCACGTTCCAATTTGAGGCAAATACCACAGCTCCAACAAGTACTTCTGCCAATCCGATATTTAGTGCGATCGACGGTGACGTCAGCCTGATCGGTAATAACAGCACTAACTTCGATGCCTCTGGACACGCCACCCCTGCTGCTGGTTTCGGTACATACCAAACAGCTCAAAAAATTCCCGAACCCTTTACCATTATCGGCAGTCTGATCGGTGGTGGCGTAGCATTTGGGATGAGAAAGAAACTCAAAGCTACCAGCAACTAGTCGATCGATTACATCACAAAAAAACCTGTCTTAATTATTTATCCCCTTCACCTGCATCTGTGGTGAGGGGGATTTTTTGTGTGGGTGAGTTTGTGGCACTGTTCAGCTATAGGGTGACATATTGAAAGCCTCTGGTTGAAAGCAATTCGAGCATCGTAATCGGGCGATTACCTCCGGTAGGCTATGCCAACGATGTAGCCCATTGCCATGGCTGGAGTTTCTTGTTTTCCCAGCCCCCAATGTGGTCAGATTTTAAAATTGGAAGGTTATAACCTCATCTTGGCGGTTTTTACGCTGATGCTGTCACAACGCCACGATCGCACTAGTCCATATAGATCGTATACTAATCGAAATGCTCTATCAAACACTAAATCAGCATGTCCCACATTGGTATTTTGTGCCCTGGAGCGATCGGTCATCTCAACCCCATGTGCAACTTGGGTATGGAGCTAATCCGTCGCGGTCATAAAGTTACCTTGTTTGGCGTGCCAGAAGTAGGCGAAAAAATCGCTCGGTCTAACTTAGAATTTGCTGAAATTGGGGCTAGTGATTTCCCCCCTGGCAGCATCGAAACAATCTATGCCCAACTAGGACGATTGACTGGATTGGCAGGATTGAAATTTGCCATTAACTTTTTCGAGCGGGAAGCGAAGATGTTATTTCGTGATGCTCCCGCAGCAATTCGGCAGGCTGACATCGACCTGCTGCTGGTGGATCAGGTGACAAATGCTGGGGGCACCATTGCCGATTACCTCAACTTACCATTTATCACAGTTTGCAACGCATTACCGATAAATCGCGAACCTGGAGTCCCACCTAGTTTCACTGCCTGGAAATATGAAAATGTCTGGTGGGCTAGACGCCGAAATCAATTGGGTTACTCTGTGCTGGCTTATCTGACTCGCTCGATTTGGGATGTACTGGTGCGGCAGCGGCAAACGTGGCAATTACCACCGCACCAACACCGAGACGATGGCTATTCGCAACTGGCTCAAATCGCTCAGTTGCCACAGGAACTCGATTTTCCCCACGAACGACTCCTACCCTGGTTTCACTATGTCGGGACGCTCAAAAATCCGGCGGATCTAGAGCCTGTCTCATTAGAACGGCAGGATTTTCCATGGGAAAAACTCAATGGTAAACGGTTAATCTATGCCAATCTCGGCACTTTGCAAAGCCACAATTGGGATATTTTTCGATGCATTGCTACAGCCTGTCTGGAGATCGATGCACAGTTAGTCATTTCGTTGGGAAATCCCAATGCAGATCCAGCACAGACTGATTTTCCTGGCAACCCACTAGTAGTTCCGTTTCCACCCCATCAGCAATTGATTAACCGTGCTGACTTGGTAATTACTCATGCCGGCAGTACGGCAGTAAGTTGTTTGAGTAGTGGCGTGCCGATGGTGGCCATTCCAATTACCACCGACCAGCCAGGGATGGCCGCTAGGGTAGCACGAGCTGGTGCGGGTG
>NZ_JANNDR010000371.1:0-13094 GCF_031378165.1 Chamaesiphon sp. OTE_75_metabat_556 | reverse complement strand
GGGGCAATTCATGAATTGCCCCTACCCAAATTTCGAGATCTCCTCCAAAGAAAATCATTCCTGAATTAAGCAACGCCTAGAATAGTTTTAAGTTCGCAAAATCGATCGGGTTTGGGCAAAACAGACTACCTAGCAGTGGGCTGTTGCCATTCTTTGATTAAGTCGCTAGCCACTTGAGAGTTTTGACTGTTCGCTTGTCTTTGGAATAATTTGACTGCTTGTTGCATATCGGCAATGCCACCAGTTCGATCGGTTAATAGGGTGTATTTGAGCACGCCGCGATTGTAGTAAGCATCGGCATTTCTGGGCTTGAGTTTAATCGCCCGATTGTAATCAGTTAGTGCGCCCGAATAATCCTTGAGTTGTTCGACTTTGAGATTGCCGCGATTGTTGTAGGCAGCATCGTAACCGGGCTTGATTTTGATGGCGCGATTATAGTCAGCTAGTGCGCCTTGGGGATCTTGAAATTTAGTGGCTTTGAGCAAACCGCGATTGTAGTAGGCATTGGCATTTCGCGGGTTGATTTGAATGGCGCGATTGTAATCATTTAATGCACCCTGATAATCGCCCTGCTGGTATTTCTGAGCTGCTGAGGTGAAGTAATTTCCAGAAGAACCTTGTCTCCTGACTCTAGATCTTGCTACCGCAGTCGTTCTAACTGCCTGAGTAGACTCTACCGAACTTTTGGCTGTGGCACTCGGTGGTATGAGCATCATCATTGCGCCCATGCTGATCGTTCCCGCCCACAGTGAGATTCTAGAAAGCATATAAAGTCTAATGGTTTGATGTGTGTATTTATAGTAATCCGATCTCACCTCCAAGCGATCGGCCACTCGCTTTTTCTTAAGCATCTTTCAATCTTGCTGACTCTCGCTCGTGCTTTGTCTACTTGTCCCAACCCTCATCGCTCCCTCCGATCCAGCGCGGTGGCTAGTCGATCGAGGCTAGTAATATATCATGTTAGGATGTAGCGAAAGTTAGTTTGACTCAAACCACACCAAGATTTTTAGATGTTAAAACTTCAGTCATTAATGACTGAGGATGGCAACTCACGCCATCACCATCAGTCAAGAAACAATGTATTGAGGTTTTGATATTGCCTAGAAAATCATTAGCTCTTAAATTGCTTGAAACAGAGAATTTAGGATCGATCGAGTCATTTGACTTGATCGATAACCCACGGCAACTATCGACTACCTACAGTGCCGCTCTACCCTTTTCTGGTGCTTTTAACTCTTGGAGTGAAAGCTGCGGTGTCTCGGTATAAACCGAATCGAGCAACACATCTAGCATCCCGGCATCGCGAGCACCGTCGATTGCTTTGTGACCGATCAATTCGCCGACATTGAGAATTACCTCATCATCGCGATCGAGAATTACCCGCGTCGTCGGACGACCCAACGCTCCTTTAACCCGCTTTTCTTCGATCGCTTGCGTGCTGCGACCCTGTAACTCATTAGCGGTTTCTTTGACTCGTTCCCACATATTCGCCGCGCCTGATTGAATTTGGTCGCTAGCCAGTGCGGTATTGGCCTGGAGTCGATCGCTGTTAGTGGTCGCGAGCACACCAGCTTGAGACTGAGCGGCTGCGGTAGGAGAGAAGCCCACAGCATCTAATAAAGCGGCCTCTTGGTGGGCGACTTTGGCGCGCTCGATTGCTTGAGTAGTAATAATCTGCCCTTGCGCCGCAATAATATAGCCTGCTGGCGTATAGACTGCCCGCTGCGAACGTTTGCCCAAAGCACTTTCGACTGTCAATCCGGCCATTGCGGTATCAAACCGATCTCGGAGTGGCTCACTCAAACCTCCACCAGCAGCTCTGTACAGCTCGTCGAGGACATTTAAGCGTTCGGCGGCTGTCGCGATGCTCGGTGAGATCGTTTCGCCAGCTAGCACCAAAGTCCCACCGTCGCTAGTGTGTAGGGTTTGACGGGCAACCTTCCCGATCGCAAACGCTTTTTGAGCTGAGCGGTCGATAACGGTATCCGTGACTCTGGTAGTGGCTAGCCGGCCAGCGGCTTGAAATTTTTCGCCGGCTATTTGCGTACCATCTTGGAGGCGTTCGCTAGCGACTTTGGCGGTAGCTTGGAGCTTTTCGCTAGCGGTTTGCATCGCAGCTTTAATCCCACCGACTTGCTCTTCCATTAGCTCGATCGTCTCGACGGGTACGAAGGCGACATCGCGACCGATTTTGAGCGTTTTGGGAGCCGGCACAAACGATCGACCAGAGTAGGTATCAGCAAATAGCCCACCAGAAGTTTCATAGCCCTCGATCGTGCCAGTAGTTTCATCGAAATAGAAATCGACTAGTTTGCCAAGGTTGCGACCATCTGTGGTCATAATTCGCGTGCCATTTAAGACATTGTTATTGCTTAAAATTTTGTCAATCAGATCGTAGTCGCGAGCGGGGGAGATCGCCCCTCGATCGGCAATAATTACCGCATCGATCCCGATCGCTTTGACTAGATTCAGCGGTAAAACTCTAGCATCGCTAAACCAAGTACTCTCCTCAATCAAAAACCCTAACAGCGTATTATTATTTTGGTCAAAAATCAGATCGATAATGTTGTTAGTTTTTTCGCCTGTGTCATAGGCGATAATCGGTTTGCCAATGATATCTTTTCCCTTACGCACGATCTTGATGCTCCTTTTGTTTAAAACTGGTGAATTTATACAGCAAATGACAGCAGCGTTATGATATTTTGGTTCGTCCCAGGCTGGGAGTTGCTAGGTTAGAAACTCGCATTGTCGGGTTGTCTCTACTAAAGCCTGGAACGATATCGATCGCGCCAATGTACTCTAGACCAGTTACGGTTACGGCTGTAACTACAATCAACAGCGTAGTGTATAGGGGGGTTTTTGAGGTTTTACCAATGAGACGGGGCATAAAAAAATCTTATTTTCAAAGTTATTCTGTTAAGTTAATCTTATTCATTTAACTTTACCTAGAGCATCGCTCGATCGAGCTAAAAACCCTAATTGTGAACTATATCGTTAGAAAGATTTAACGGATATTTTAGCTATTTCTAAAGACAAGATCTTGCGTACGACAACGATCGAACATGCGAATTGGTTTAAAGATACAAAAAGACTCGGACGAATGCCCGAGTCTTAATCATCGAAAATACCTGGTTGCCGTTAAAAATAATGATATCGCCTATTTATTTAGGTCTGCCTTGGCACGATCGATACCATCCTGCATTTTGTTACCTAATTCTTTGGCTTTATCTACAACTTTGTCTTTAGCATCTTCGACACCATCTCGGACTTTAGCGGCTGTCTGTTTGGCTTGACCAGCGGCTTCATCTTCGGAGCTGCCAGTGACTTTACCGACTACTTCTTGAACTTTTCCTTCGGCATTTTGAGCTGCTGCTTTAGCACGTTCTTCGATACTCATGATGTTTTGTCCTAGTTATTAATATTATTTATTTGAACTGTTCACAATATACAATTTTCTGTAATTATCCCTCTCTCCTAAAAGTGATACTTAGCGCACACAAGATTGAGTGAATAGATCTATCGATCGATTAGATCGAGATCGGTCGATGGAGGCACTCGTGAGCTAGTAATTGTCACTATTGGCGAGTTTGAGACAAAACAGTTCGACTAAAACTTTATCCTCGACTTCGATGGAAATCGGGGGTAAATCGAATTACTAAGTTCAGTAATAACACACAGAAATTATCGAACTAGTAATTTACTGCTCGAACCATTGAGATTCGAGCATCGCTTTCTGGGCTTGCTCGATCGGATGCAAATAGAAATGAGCATCCGCATCCTCACTCGCAAACCGTTCGGACGTATCCCCGCCTGTAGGTGTAGATATTGCCGTTTCGGTCTTCGGGATAATTTGGCGAGCTGTTTGAACCATTTCTGATTTAATCGAGTCACAAGCTTGGGTAAAAGTTTGTGACTTTACTGGCGGCTGTTGATTCGATAAAATTTGTTGAGCTTCACTAGTCATACGATCTTTGATGACAGAGCAAGCCTGAGTAATAGTTGGCGGTTTGCCCATCAGCTTGTTACCACCAATGATGTGATGGGCTTGGCTAGCCATTTCATCTTTCATCACCGAGCAAGCCTCGGTGATGGTTTGAAGTCGATCGCAGTCAACCTGTGGCGCAGAGTCGCTGGCTCCGCGAGCTGCGAGATCTTGGTATGAGATATTGGGATCGTCCATAGTTGGTTCGGGTGTGCGGTCGCACAACTCAAGTAACTACCACTTTACGATCGATCCCCAGTTGGGCTATCAGTTAAAAGGAAGATCTACACTCTATCGATCGAGGTAGCTAGATCCCACGATCAGTATCGATCCTGATGCTCAGCTCGGTGATAATCGCCCAACTTTGGTGACGATTTGAGAAATTGGCTCAAATTAGACGCCAACTGGAGACTTGCTCTCCAGATCGGGGCGTGCGCCATTGGCAGAGAGAGCTTCACCTTCGATAAACGATCGCAACATCCAGGCCATTTCTTCATGCTGCTCCATCAATCCAGTCAAGAAGTCCGCCGTACCTTGGTCGTGATAACTCTCGCTACAACTATCGATGTGCCCGCGTAAGTTGCGCACGATTTGCTCGTGATCTTTGACTAGAGCCGATACCATGCCTGTCGCCATTGGGATATTCCCCGGCTGTTCGCCCAAAGTTGTAAACTCCAAGAATCCTTTCATCGTCCCGATCGGATAACCACCCAGTGCGCGGACGCGTTCGGCGAGTGCATCAATATTGGTCGAAATTGCCTCGTAATGCTTATCCCAAAGTTCGTGCAAGGAGATAAATTGAGGGCCGACTACATCCCAATGAAATTTTTTAGTTTTCACGACTAGCAGGTATGCATCTGCCAAATCATGATTGAGTAAATCGATGACACCTGCGCGTTGCTCGTCGGTTAGACCAATATTAATCGGACGCATCTGTATTTTTCTCCAAGAATGTTAATTGAGTAAGTTTAGAATGCACACTTATCTGCCTAAGCGCAGATTTGGTGCTAAATAGTAGCACCGATTAATTTGGGGAGTTTGTGCCGGATTCGATCGACTAAAGTGTCGATATTGAATTTCATGGTATTAAATTCATCTGTGGGTTTCATCTTCCATTTATACTAGGAACCACCCGATCGCCAAATCAATCAACAGACGGATTTATCGCTTGAACTTATCAAAAAAAATCTCTGTCGATCGACAGAGAGCTAGATGTTCAAGCGTTAAATATATTGCTGAATTTTGTAGTTACGATTTTAGTCTTCGCGCTGCCGTTGGCGGACGTAGCCAGCGATCCCCCGTTGTGAATGTTTGATAAAATCGCAAATTTCGCGGACTAAATCTGTATCGAATTCAGTTTCTAATTTTGTTAATGCTTCGGGGATAAGCAGATTCGATTGATATAAAATTTTAAAAGCGCGTTTGAGCGTAATCCTGTCTTCAGATGTCAATCCTGCCCGCCGCAAACCGACAGTATTTAAACCCATCACCTTATTGAGCGTGGTACTGCGCGTCATACAAAAAGGGGGAATATCTTTTTGCGCGGCAGAACCGCCAGCCATCATCACCAATCTACCAATTCTCACAAATTGATGTACCAAACAATTACCACTGATAAAGGCGCGATCGCCAACTTCGACATATCCGGCTAACAGTGCGCCATTGGCGACAATCACATCATCACCGAGTTGGACATTATGCGCTAGATGCGAGTAGGCCATCAGCAGACAATTATTACCGACGATCGTCACCGAACCCGCTTTGGTACCGCGATGGATCGTCACACCTTCGCGGATGCTGCAATTGTCCCCGATCTGGACATAGCTCGGTTCGTCTTTAAATGCTAGATCTTGAGGCAGATCGCCAATGACGACATGACTATGCAGATGACAGTTTTGGCCGATCGATGTGTAGGGTAGTAACGTGACATGTCCATCTAAGCGGCAATTATCCCCAATTTCAACATCATGGCGAATGTAGCAAAATGGACCGATCGAGACATTCGTACCGATTTTCGCCCCAGGTTCGATCGCGGCGGTGGGATGGATCTGCATAGAAGGGGAAAGTAGAGCTAATTGCCGCAAATATTATACCCGACGGACGCATCCCGACAACGGCACGCGATCGGCGTTTAATCAAAATCACGATCGGTTTGCATCTGTTTGGAAGCCCGATAGGCATCCGCCATCCGCCCGAAGTTGATTTTAAATTCCGTCCAGCCCAAGAGACTCCCTGTGGCATCGTCCTCTTCGTCCCAGCAAGCCGAGAGAATCCCATAGGTCAATCCCAAGACACTCAATCCCAAACACCCCATACTCGTCAGCAACACGACCGTATTCGGAACTTTGAATAAGTGATTGGCAATTACCCAATAACTGCCCAAAAAGATCCCCATCCCCGTAATCACAGGAATGCCACAAAATACCAGCACCCGCCGAATCATCCGTTTGCTGACGACATCAGGGATGTAGCCCGAACCCTGTTCGTCCATTGCTGGTGCTGGGTTCTGGGGCTTGACGATTGGTGTCCCTTTTTGGGCTGCGGGTTTCCGCTGCTTGTTGGTGCGCGGCTCAAACGGGACAGATGGGCGGGGATTGTCATCAGGCATAGGGCTGCTCGAAGTTTCGCTTGGTGATGGGAACGGTTAGAGGATCGGGGGTAGAGAATAACCTTCTCTGGTTACTAGCCCCCAAACTAGTTACAACAACTTGCTGACTAGTCTTTGACGCGACGGATACCGAGGCTGTCGGCGAGAGCTTGGTAGCGTTGGACGCTTTCACCTTGGATGAATGCTAGCAAACGTTTGCGTTGGCCGATCATTTTCAACAAGCCGCGACGGGAAGCGTGATCGCTTTTGTTGGTTTTGAGGTGTTCGCTGAGGCGGGTGATTTTTTCAGTCAGCATGGCGACTTGGAGATCCGAAGAACCCGTATCGGTTGCGTGCAACTGATACTGTGACATGATCTCTTGCTTGCGTTCTTGAGTTAGGGTCATGAATACTGAAAATTATAGTTAAATTTTGCAACTTACTATTTTAGCATTTCCAGTTAGATTTGACTATCCTTACCGCTACTTTAAGTGTGGCCTGACCGATCGCCATCCGATTTCCCCACACTCCCCATCGCCGATTAAAATGGGGATAGTAGGTCAAACTAAGAGAAAATATGTCAACATTGGCGGCGATCGGCGTTTTAGCAGTATTAATCTTTGTCCACGAGCTGGGACACTTTTTGGCAGCCAGATTGCAGGGAATTTATGCCAATAAATTTTCGATCGGGTTTGGGCCAATATTATTAAAATATCAAGGCAAACAGACTGAGTATGCCCTGCGAGCATTGCCACTCGGTGGTTTTGTCGGCTTTCCCGATGACGATCCCGATAGCGATATTCCGCCCACCGATCCCAATTTACTCCGCAATCGGCCATTGCTTGATCGAGCGATCGTCATTAGTGCGGGCGTGATTGCTAACCTGATTTTTGCTTATTTCTTACTCGTCACCCAAGTCAGCGTGATCGGATTTCAACAAATTAATTATCATCCTGGTGTCGCGATCGCCGGCATTGCCGACAATCTGAGTACGGCAGCGGGCAAAGCTGGACTAGTAGCCAAAGACGTAATTTTAGCAGTAGATAAAAATCCCTTGGGCGATGGTAAGCCCGCGATCGTCAAACTGATGGCCGAAATCCAAAACCATCCCCAGTTGCCCATGACTTTTGAAGTCCAACGTGGTGCCGAAACGCTGAATATCAAAGTCACACCCGATGCTAATGCTGAAGGCAAAGGCCAGATCGGGGTCAAACTCGCGCCCAATGCCGATATTATTATCGATCGAGCCGTCAGTCCGATCGATGCCTTAGTCAAAGGTGCTAATGAATTCGAGCGAGTGGTGGTACTGACTTTTCAGGGATTGTCTCAATTAGTCACCAACTTTGGCGATACGGCCACGCAAATCGCCGGCCCGATCAAGATTGTCGAAATCGGCTCGAACATCGCCGCTAATAATATCGCGGGATTGCTCCAATTTGGCGCGTTAATCAGCATCAATTTAGCCGTGATGAATATTTTGCCGTTACCAGCATTAGATGGCGGTCAATTGGCCTTTTTAGTGTTTGAAGGCTTGCTCGGCAAACCATTGCCGATGAAATTCCAAGAAACGGTGATGCAAACGGGTTTATTTTTACTGCTAGGATTAGGTGTATTTTTGGTAGTTCGAGATACAGCCAATCTATCCAGCGTTCAGCAATTTTTTAAGTAACATCGGTCTAGCAGTGGCGGCTGCCACCGCACCAGCCACTCCGGCTTGCTCAAATGAATGCTAGCCAGCTTGGATCGGCAGGTTGCGTCGAGATCTACCATCGAGCATCACCATCATCCGCCCATCTCAAGCTAGATCCATGGCAAAAAATACTTCCGATCCAGTTGGTACACTAAGTATTGGCAATGTCATTACCACCAGCACCACCCTCTACAAATCCAACTTCAAACGTTATTTGCAGGTTTCTCTCCGCGCGACAGCTTGGATTTTCGCGATGGGAGCCGCTTGGCTGGGACTATTCGCGATCGGTGCGGCACTCTATGCTGCTACCAAGTCTTGGCTGGTGGCGATTCCAGTCGTTCTGGGCGGACTGGTGGTAACTCTATATTTTGCGGCCAAATATGCCACCGATCGCGCCATCATTAGCCGCTTAGCCTATCAAGAACTAATAAATGCCCCAGAAACGATCGCTGATGCTACTAGGTATTTATTGCCACGTACCTGGGGATTTTTGCGGCTGTCGTTGTTATTAGGTTTTTATATTTCCTTAGTTGGGATTGTTGGCTATGTCGCGCTGATCGTCATGATTGGGATCTTCGTCACGGTGTTAGTTTATGTCTTCAAGCTTTCTCCTGACAATTTAGTCGTCTCATTTAGCATCGGGTTGTTGGCGATCGGGTTATTTCTCCTTTGGATGGCCGCGATCCTGCGCTACTACGCTTATTGGTTTGTTGCCGAATTACCGCTAGCCGTCGAATCGACTACTTCAGCCAACTTCAGCATTCGGCGTAGCCGCCAATTGACAGCCAATGCCGTTGGGAATGTCCTGTTGATTATGACAATCGCTTTTCTGATTGTGGCACCAGCGAGTACGATCGGGAGTGTGCCAAGTTTTGCTGGTCAAATGATGACTAGTCCGATCATCACTACCGATGCAGCGACGCAAGTGATGGGGGGAATCTTAATTCTCGTGGGCACACTTGTAACGATCGCCGTCGAGCTGTTTATCATGCCATTTTGGCAGATAATTAAAGCGATCGTCTATTATGACTTGCGCAATCGTCACGAAGGCAATGATTTAGTTATTTAGATTGCGTGGTGTGTGAAGCCAACTTTTTAACAGTAGTGTTTTGCCAATCGCGATCGCGAATCCTGACAATATGAAATTCTTAAATCGAGTCAAATCTAAAACACCAGAGAGTGTTGAGTTAGAATTTATTTTAGCTGGCATCGGCAATCGCACTCAGGCTTTAATTATTGATTATGTAATTTGGAGCTTGGCACTATTCTTAGTATTGTTGGCTTGGGGGTTGCTATTTTCCCAAGTACCGTGGCTGCGCTCCGATCCGATTCGACAGTGGCTGGCTGCAATTCAAATCTTAATTCTGTTTGTTGTCTATATCGGCTATTTCGTATTGTTTGAAACCTGGTGGCGCGGTCAAACTCCTGGTAAAAGATATGTTAAAATTCGGGTAATTAAAGATGACGGTCGAAATGTTGGTATCCAGCAATCAATTATTCGATCGCTACTACGACCGATCGACGATATTTTATTTCTAGGGTTAATCCTCATTTTATTTACGTCCCAGGAAAAACGCCTTGGTGACTGGGTCGCTGGCACGATCTCGATCCAAGAAGGCCAAGCCGTGAGCGATAAAAAGATCGTCTTATCGCCAGCAGCTACAGATATAGCCGATCGATTGATGGCAACCGGGCGGATTGCCCAGCTTACTCCCGACCAATTTGCCACAATTCGCAAATATCTTTACCGCTATCCCAACCTCACCCCCGCTGCCAAAGCTCAAGTTAGCGATCGATTGGCACAGCAATTATTAGAACGATTGGAATTAACCGATCGACTGCCCACTACCGAAGCGCATCTGACGATCGAAGCTATTTTTCTCGCTTATCAGCAACAATTTCGCAGTTAGCAAATCGATTATTTAAGTTCTATTTTAACTAAATTTATCACACTTAAATTTATGCAAACCATCGAATCAAATCTCGATCCCATCATCTATCAAGGTCAGTTTGGATCGTTCACAATTAATGAAGACGATCGGCAAGAAGTGGTAATTTATCGTACTGCTTTGATGGTAGCGGCGTTAAGTTTTGGACTGGGGACGATCGCTGTCTTATCAAAATCGGAACTACTTAGCAGCGAAACTTTATCGAACTTGCTGACAGTCTTAGCCACGATTTTCGCTGTGGCGATGGGAATTGCGCTGGCAAATATTCATATTTATATGGTTATTTTACATCGGACGCTGCAAATATTTTGGGCGATCGGTTGTGCGAGTGCGATCGGCTTTGCGCTCTATTACCAGCAATCGATCGGTGAAATTGTCTACCAACAGCCGTTAACTATTTTAGGCGTAGGCTTTATCTTTGCCGCCCTAACTGGCATCTTTTTTAAAGAAGCTTTTTGTTTCAATCGCTTAGAAACAAAGTTATTAGTCTTGATCGTGCCTTTACTATTATTGGGGCATCTGACGCAAATGCTGCCGCAAGCTGTTGAACCGATCTTATTAGCAGTTTGGGCGGGATTATTTTTAGTCTTTGCCATCCGCAAAGTCATTCAACCAATTCCACCCGATATTGGCGATAAGTCAGTATTTGAATATTTAGCCACACAGCGAAATTCTTAGTTGGATGAGGGGACTGGGAGATGGTGATAACTTTTTTGGCGTTGCTGAATTAGGATATGAAACGCCCTCGAAATTTGAGGTAAGGGTAATTCATGAATTACCCCTACCTCAAATTTCGGGAATCGTCGCTAACTAAAATCATATCTGAATTCGGTACTAGCCTTGTACTGCCGAACCCGATCCGCCAGCTACAGCTTTAAAGGTATTAATAATCTGCTCGAAAGTGGGTTGAGCTTGTCGCGCACTCGCACCACTATAGACATAGGTGACTTGAAAGACTTCATTGCCTTCTCGAAATAAACCGATCGATTCTTTCAATGTGGCACCTTGAATATCGGCAGTGACTGTCAACCGCACGATTTGTCGCGCTCCCACCTGCTCTAACTTATGTTCGACTAGCTTGAATGATTCTGGCAGCATTGAGGGCAAAACTTTTGCCATTGTTGCTTCCAGCTCTGACATGGTGACAGTTGCGGGAATCGGCAAGCGGGTAATCAGGACGACTTCTGGCAGATCCGGTTTGGTAGTATTAAAAGCCATCGCTCTGATAAATGCGGGATCGCTATCGACTAACTTGGCAAATGAGGCCATTGTCGGACTCAGCTCGGTCGCGGCTGCGATAATTGCTTTTGTCTCCTCACTAGTCGGTCTACCACCTTTGAATCCTGCTGGGACGGTAAATTCGACCCCATTTCCTTTGATAACCGTCAGATTGCTAGTGGAGCGGCTATCTTGGCGCAGTGTCAGATGATGACTGGGCACTTGATTCTCCAGGGGAGAGGCTTCGCCAACGCCAACGAGCGGTAATGTTGCCGGAGACGCGATCGCCGTCAAATTGGTAGCACTGAGTCCGACAAGTGCTAGGTTGAAACCAATACCAGAATAGAGAAAGCGCACGATCGATACCTCGCAAATAGTTGGTAGTGACTCAGAAATAAATCACAGTTTGCTTTGAATTGTAATTGCTACATTATCGATTGGGTGTGTTTTGGATCTTTATGCAAAATTTAGTCGATCTAGTGTAACTGGAGATAGTTCAGTATTGTAATCTGGGTGCACTTAACTTTGTGCGATCTAGGTGTCGATCGCTACTGATCGGTGCGACATCAACCTAAGAATGCTAATGGTTGACTCATATTAGCCGCAAAACCCAAAATTCCCTGATCGCGATGTTCGTAGATTAATTCTCGATCGGCAGCGAATAAAAAAGTCCCGCCACGTTGGGTCAAATAACTCGGATCGGGAACGTAGGTCTGCCAATTACTTAGCACCTCAGCCATATTTCGCAGTCTCAATGTCGCCAATTCAAACGGTCGTTGAAAACCACTACCACCCGCGACATCGAAAAAAGATCCCTGAATTGGCGGCAATGGCTGCGCGCGGACAGTCTCATCGGCAGTGATTAATTGGGGTGCAGATCGATCGCCTGTATACCCTCGCAAAACTTCGCGGAGAGTCCCCGGACTGCCAATCCCCGCACACATCAAAATCAGATTGACCCAAGCATTTTGAGTGATCGATAAACTTGGTAATTTGAGTGCCAAACCTGGATACAGATCGAGCTGGGAATGCAATTTCGCATCACGATCGATAAATAACCATTCAGCAGGAAATCCAGTAAACTCGCAAAATTTCAAGCCAGCAGATCGATCGCCAATCCCGACCATCCGCACCGTTACGCCGCGTTCGGCCAACTGCTGGCGTTCCCGTTGCAGCCACCAAGCATATTCGAGACTATCAAAATCGCCCAATTGCGGACAAACGATGACTAGCAATTGTTTCGCTGACTCACAACCACTCAAAATGGGGACGATCTCGCGATCGCTAATGCGGAGTCGATCGGTTTGTTGCAAGATTGAGTAGATATTCATGCTGCTAATTGCTGAAATTTGACTTTTAAACCGTCGCGGGGATGGAGGGTCGGAATCGGATCGAGGGTGAGATTTTGATTGGGTAATAATTCCCAACTATAGTGACGCAGCAGCTTGGCAGCCATAATTTTGAGTTCCATCTGGGCAAAAGCCATCCCGATACAGATCCGCGAGCCACCGCCATAAGTGGCAAACGTATCCCTCTTCTATCACTCTAGGAGAGATAAAATAGAAAGGTAGGGCTGAAGAGAAGGCAAGGCATATGACACAGCCAAGAGCAGCAGCACAAACGATTAGTTTTATCGACGAATATTGTAGCTATTATCAAACAACATTT